>CANGFL010000168.1 GCA_947453015.1 Oxalobacteraceae bacterium
TACCGGTAAATACGTCGCAGCCGTCTCCAGCTAACTCCACTGAATTAGCCAGAGTGTCCGAGCCGGTAATAACGAAGCTTGATAAACCAGTCATTGCAAGATCAGAAGCTGTCCCCGAGTCTGTGCCACTCACAAGTAGCAGCACACGCCTGATGGCTGGCGTACTGTTTACGGCTCTTAGCGCAACTCATGGCATCTCCAGCATGGGCGAGTCGCAAGCGCAGATTGAGATGGTCAATCATGGTTATCAAGCGGTACAAGTACAAACCGCTTTTCAAAGCGTCTCTGCTCAACAGGTCGGCTACCAGCTATCTGCGAATGCCTTGGATTTGTCACTCAACGATGCCAGCAAGCTCACGGATGAGCAAAAAGATATCGCGGAAAGTCGTCTGGTTTTATACCGATCAACTATTCAAAACCAAGAAACTTCTCCCACTACTTTGGACGGGAAAAAAGAGTTGGCCAGCACAGTGAAACAACAAGACGAGCTAGCTCGCCAAGCGAGTGGTCGAATGAATATGTTTGCCCTCTCCAAATCTATATTGCTATTTGGAATAGGGCTGAGTTTCATGGCATTTTTCTCGCGATCGCGCTGGGTACTTTACGGATCAGCGGCAACAGCCATGATCGGCATAGCGATAACGGCTAATGGATTTTTAGCTCTGATTTAAAAAATTTTATCTACCACTAATTTTTACTCATGTTTACTCTGCTTTACACAGGTAAATCTAATCCTTGCAAGCGTGATTCCAAGCTAGCCCTGCCATACCGAGGTGTGCGCACTTATCACGGTACACAGCGAAGACGCTCGCCTGCGCCTGCCAATCTCCACACCAAGGAAGTCGTTATTAAATAACGACATAATCCTCACTCTTGAATTCGAATAACGCTGCCTATAATGGCGCAGCATGTATTCACACCGTCATGCAGCCTTCACATCCATTGCAGATCGAGCTGCAGATTTCACATTCGATGCCGCATAGTTGGCTATTTTCTCAGACAGATAGTGCGCATCACGCGATACGCCTGAAAAACGTCCCGAGCCCCATGTATGCAACCAAGGCAAGCCTAAGAAATACAAACCTGGCTGTGCCGTTACACCGCGATAATGTACAGGTTCACCGATTCCATTAAACACCGATGCATTCACCCATTTGAAATCGGGCGTGAATCCAATACACCAGATAACGCTAGTAATACCTGCTTCCTTCAAATCTAGCGATGTTCGCTCTTGCGCAGGTTGCCAGACCGGTTCATAGGCAGTACCGGGTGGCGCAGAAATACTATTCTTTTCAATATAACGATCAATAGTGGCATTGATACGATTGTAGACAGCATCAGCCTGATTTAAGGATTCTGCAAGATTCGGAGTGAATTTCAACATATCCCCTTCTACATCAGTCATCAAACCATATAGCTCCATACCTTCCAATGCAAATTTTCGCAAGTCAATATCGCGACCACCGTCACGACCCGTGACATAGTGATTGGTATTATCTCTAACGCCTTCGCGCAAGGGATGATCTTCTACCGGCATATCGTAATACCCCATGTCAGCCAGCCAGGTAACGACGTCTTTACCGCGGTAGAAACGCGCGCAACGTGGCGCGTCGCCGGTAGCAAGCACTACTTTTCTACCAGCGAGATGTAAATCCTCTGCAATCTGAGCTCCTGATTGGCCATTACCCACCACGAGCACCGTACCGGATGGGAGATCCTCTGCCTTACGATACTGCTCAGAGTGCAATTGAACTAAATCATTCGGCAGCTTCTCTGCCATTCGTGGAATCACAGGCTGATGATAAGCACCGGAGGCAACGACAACCTGATCCGCTGTGATTTCTCCGTTAGATGTAGTTACACTAAAACCATCATCAATCAAAGGAGATACTTGAGTGACTTTAACTCCAGTAGCCGTCGGTGCGTTGACATGTTCTACAAAACCGTCGAGGTAAGTGATAATTTCCTCTCGCTTCATAAAGCCATCAGGATCATTACCCTGATAAGGCCAGCCTGGTAAATCGCACTGCCAATTCGGAGTCACTAAACAAAAATTATCCCAGCGAGCTGACTTCCAGCTATGTACCAGACTATTTTTTTCTATGACTACATGACTTCTGCCTTGCTTTTGCAAGTAGTAACTCAATGAAAGACCGGACTGACCACCTCCCACGATCACCACTTCAACCTGCGACGGGATTTTTGACTGATTCATGATGCGACCTTTTAATCAATAGCGATGATTTCAATGACAGAGTCATCGGCGAATTTTTCAGACAAACTTTCAATCGTATGAAGTTGATCCATCGCAGATGAACACGCAAAGCCAAACTTGGCTCTAACTTTTTCAGAGGCTGCATGCAGACCGCTACGCGCCTGACTTACAAAATCAATTTTTTTATATTTCTCACCTGGCTTGAAATACGTATGAATCACCGTTGAGGGTGAATAACAATTTGTGGTTGTCTGATCTGGCCAGCGAACAAGAAAATAAACAGCAGGCATAAAAATTCTCACAACCGCTTAAGCGGCCTCTTTAATGGAAGGAGTACGAGCAGTAATAAAGGTGGAATCATTCCAATCCCATAAAGAACAGGAATGACCTTGACTAGTTAAGCAAACCTCGGTGGAATCATTCACGGTTCCTACCGCAGCACAGGCGATATCACGTGCTGAGAAATGGGCAATGACTTCCGAAAGCTTTTCAGGCCGCACACTCATTACAAAACCAAAACTCGGAAATGATTGCAGCCACCGTTGCATAGGAATATCAGCTGGCTTGGGTATAGCATCGACATCAATGACAAGACCTACCCGGGAACACTCAGCCAACATCAAAGCCGTACCTACTGCACCGGCCATACTGATATCTTTGGCTGCGTCACACAACTCAGATTCCGCCAACAATGGCAGTAATTCCAAATCATCACGTAATCGTTTCGCCGGAGCGCTTGTCGATGCATTCCAGTATGGTTTGTCATCTTCATACTGACCACGCAAATCGATCGCCATCACCAACGCATCACCGGGGCGTGCGTCAAAACTGGTTAGCAGTTTTTTTGCCCTACCTAAAATAGCGACAGCTAATTGACCACGTTCGCTACGATTATTCGTGTGACCACCTACGACAGGAACGCCATAGCGTGACGATGCTTCAGCCATACCCTTTAACACTTCATCGGCAGGATGCATGCCACGGCTCCACAGCGCATCAACAACTGCAATGGGCCGACCACCCATAGCGGCAATATCACTCACGTTCACCATCACGCCGCAATATCCTGCAAACCAAGGCATGCGTTTAACAAAATCTTCAACGAAGCCCTCGATCGCAAACAGCAAGTAGCCATCACCATCAGGAATAGCGGCACAATCATCACCCACTGCAATAGCCTCAGCTAATCCCATGGGATGCACACTAGTAGCCTTATCAAGGCAACCCAACACGTCGCCGATATCCACTTTGTGTGCGAAGCCACGCCCGGCTAGCAAGGCCTGAGTCAGGCTCTCTAATTCATGCGAATTCACGCTGCACTCCTGCTGCGCGTGACTAAGCCCGACAGCTCATCGGTGCATGGTGGGTAATGCGCCAAATCAGCTTCCATCAAACAATGTGGGCGACCAAACCGCACGCTTTCTTTCAAAGCACGCCACTGTAATTTTTCAAATAGCGTTTGATTTTGACTCTGCACGTGAGCCAAAAAAATTCGTGCGCCTCGAGCATGGGCCGTACTTACTGCCAAGCGGATTAATGATCCACCCAGATGGCCATACTGACGAAATGCCGGATGAACCGCCAAGCGCGATCCCCACCAAAGGTCATCACCCTGAGTGTGAATTCGGACCGTCCCAACGACTTGATCCGCCATACCGCCCACGCACGATACGGCAACCAACGGTGAAGCGATATCATCCAAATCATCGCTATCGTCACCGACAAACACACCCTGCTCGATACAAAAAACTGCGCGGCGTAATTTTCTGGCCTGCTCTTTTTCCCATTCGTTTTCTGCCAGCTTCACGCGAAATTCGCACGGCGAAAAATTCATTGGTAAATCACAGATAGCATCGATATCCAGCATAGAGCCCCCGGTGAATTTAGCTTTCGTACACAGACAATGACGAACAGGCACCGCATTTACCGCAACCTGCTTTGATATCCGTCGAACGCATATCGGCTGCATTAACAATTTTTGCTAGCGGCTCAAGAATCGATTTCATAAACTCAGGTGTCGGCGCAGGATGATCTTCAAGTGGCGTACCACTGATAGGAACAAAAGGCACAACAAAGGGATACACACCCATATCTACCAACTGCTGAGAAATGTCGAGTATCGCTTCTTTGGTATCACCCAATCCCGCCAAAATATAGGTACTGACCTGACCACGCCCAAACACCGCAACCGCTTCTTTGAAGCTCTCCATGTAACGCTGAATCGACACAGTGGCTTTACCCGGCATGATGTGTTCACGTACTTCTTGCGTGACGACTTCCAGATGCATACCTAAGGTATCAACACCCGCAAGTTTCATTCGTGTAAACCACTGATCAGTATCGGGAGGCTCGCACTGCACCTGAATAGGTATATCCACTGCAGCACGAATCGCCACCACACTATCCACCAAAATTTGTGCACCTCGATCA
>CANGFL010000169.1 GCA_947453015.1 Oxalobacteraceae bacterium
GTGTTGTACAGACCAACTCTTAGGGGCAGTTTTGCTGCCGATTTGCCTTACTGTTTCTATGATCTCAGCCAGCACGACCAACTTTGCTTTACGCGACAACGATGGCATGACCAAGATACGCAGAGCTTTTCGAGTTGCTAAAGAAAACTTAGCATTTTCTGTCAGCTCCGCCACCACCATGCTGACCTCAGGACCAAAGACTTGTGCGATTTCTTCATCACTGGCGCTCGTCAGTTGTAGGGTCTGGCGCAGCACAGCTACTACGGTCAAAAAGGGATCCGACTCGCCACCCTCTTCTTGCAAAATTCGAATCAACTCCGTCCGATCAGGCACGCAATAGGCGCCCGTATCGCCCACAGGCTGCGCACCACCAAATTTGCCTGCGCAAAAGGCGAGTGCTTTATCAATGAGTGACGGGCTTTTCGACATGGTGACAATAATAACGCGGTTGGACGACTACTCACGGCTCGAGCTTACTCCATGTGCAGACTTGACGGCTAAGACTAGACTGTAAATAGCTTAGGATTCAAAAAGGTAGCAGTTAACTAACGTATAAAATAGTAGTCTTCGTTTAGGTGCAAGCCTAAAGTCGCAACTATGGGCTTTATCAAATAAAGGCGCAAAGGATAGACATGAACCCCCACCGTAGTCATTTTTTACTGGGTTGTTTTCTCTGGATCGTATCGTCGTTGGCGATCTCGGTAGCCGCCGAGCTACCCAAAGCTGAAAACTTACAGAGCGATGCTCAACAGGCGGTTACTGATAAAAAGCCGATAGTACTGTTCTTCACTCTGCCTAACTGTAGCTACTGTCGTATCGTGCGCTATGATTATTTTCTACCCATGCTCAAACAGCGCGCGGTAAATGATCAACCGATCATTCGTGAAGTTTCAGTCACCGGGCAAAACCGTGTCACGCTCTTCGATGGACAACGCATCACCGAAACCGAGCTTGCTGAGCGCTATAAAGTGCAAATGACACCGACCGTCCTATTTGTTAATCATGAGGGCGACGTTGTAGGAAATTCCATCCTCGGTGGTGATCACGCAAACTACATTGCTTTGTTTGACAAGTCACTCGCAGAGGCGAGTACAAAAATGGCAGGTAAGCGTGTTCGGGTCAGATAGCTTCACAAGTGCCACACATTACATTAATAGTCAGCTGAATATAAAAAATTATCAATAGTGCAAAACATCACGGCTAAATACCTTGCGCTGGTATAGTACGTATGAACTCTCACGCCGCACGCTAGCCACCGCCAGCGCATGCCGGATTAAAACTACATAAAACGCTGAGATCAACCAATGACCGCAAGTATTTCACTGAGCTTACAAGGACAACGCGCGCTAGTTACTGGCGGTGCTTCTGGTATCGGCCTGGCTATTACACAAGCACTGGTTGCGCAGGGCGCTAAAGTCATTATCTGCGGGACCAAAGCAGAAGCATTAGCCGAGGCCAAAGCAACACTGCCAGAAATTCTTACCAGCGTGACCGACATAACGAGTGAAGCAGACGTCGTAACCATGTTTGCTGAGATCGATGCCGCCTGGGGTGGACTCGACATAGTCATTAATAACGCGGGTATTGCCGGCCCAACGGCAGCGATTGAAAACATTACGCTCGCTGATTGGGAACAATGTATGGACGTGAATTTAACCGGCACGTTCTTATGCACTCGTGGTGCTGTACCCGCCATGAAAAAACAGCGTAGCGGCAGCATTATCAATATAGGTTCGGTCGCTAGCCGCTTAGGTTTTCCGCAGCGCTCACCCTACTCCGCCACAAAATATGGCGTGATTGGTCTCACCGAAACATGGGCTACTGAATTGGGCCCTCACGGAATCCGCGTGAATGCCGTCTTACCCGGTATCGTCGAAGGGCCGCGACAAGATCGCGTATTGTCCGCCAGCGCAAGTACAGCAGGCGTCAGCGTCGATCAAATGCGCGAACGGGTATTACAGCGAGTATCGCTACGTAAAATGGTGAGCGCCGATGATATTGCTGCGGCAGTTGTTTTTTTATGTTCATCCGCAGGTGCGTCTATAACCGGACAAAGTCTGTCAGTCGATGGCAACGTAGAGACCTTAGTGCGCTAAATAGCGCACACCGCTACTAGGCATTATTCAAATCCGAATTTAACTACTGAAGAAAATATATCGTGAAACAAGCACTCGTAACTCTCGACATGGAAGGCGTACTAACGCCAGAGATCTGGATTGCCGTTGCAGAAAAAACGGGGATTGCTGAATTGCGCCGCACCACACGCGACGAACCCGACTACGACAAGCTTATGCAAGGTCGATTAGCGATACTTGATCAGCATGGATTAAAGCTTTCCGACATTCAAAAAGTCATTGAAACATTAGAACTACTACCCGGCGCACGCGCTTTTATGGATGCCCTGCGCTCGCAAGTACAGGTACTGATTTTATCCGACACCTTTGAGCAATTTGCTGCGCCTTTTATGCGCCAGCTCGGTATGCCCACATTGCTGTGTCATACGCTAATTGTAGAGAACGATAAAATCGTCAACTACAAATTGCGCCTGCCTGACCAAAAACGCGAAGCCGTTGCAGCGTTTAAAAAACTCAACTATCGCGTGATTGCCGCCGGTGATTCTTTCAATGACACCTCGATGCTGAAAGAAGCCGATGCAGGATTCTTGTTCCACGCACCGGATAATATCAAGGCCCAATTTCCAGAATTTAAAGCAGTCGATCACTATGATGACTTGCTAGGATTAATCAACAAGGCAATGCACCCCTAGAACTAAGGTGGCAACTGAATGATGATGCGGAGGACCTCATGATTCCATGGCAAACTGTTTGGTACTATGTATCACAATTTATACTGATTCTTTTTTCGCTGATCGAGCTCTTGCTTGCAGCTAAACTAGATATGCCGAATTCCTTGATTTCTCTGGTAATTGGTGTGGTGCTAGCCATCATCGCCTATAGTAAATACCGACGTCGTCGGCGTCGCTATGAAACCGACTTCGAGCAAGAATACTGAAACGTCCCCATCCAAAAAAATTAATCTATTTTCAGAGAACCGTATGACTACATCGACCCAACGCGTTGCCTTGATAACAGGCGCAGGAACTGGCATAGGAAAAGCGACCGCAAAAGCGCTGTTAGGTGCCGGATATCAGGTTGTTCTATCTGGCCGCAATGTAGAAAAACTCGAAAAAGCCATACAAGAAATCGGCGGTACGGCAGATAACTGTCTTGCCGTCGCGTGCGATGTGGGTAAACCCGAGAGTGTGAAAGACATGTTTGCCAAGCTGAACGCAAAGTTTCATCGGATAGACGTGTTATTCAATAACGCGGGCACCTTCACAACCGCGACGTTAGCAGAAGACATCAAGTATGAAGACTGGATCAGCGTCGTTGATACTAATTTGACCGGATCATTTTTGTGCGCACAGGAAGCCATACGCATGATGAAAGCGCAATCACCTAAAGGTGGCCGAATCATCAATAATGGATCGATATCAGCGCATGCACCGCGCCCACTGTCCTTACCGTATACCGCTACCAAACACGCGATCACTGGCCTGACGAAATCTATCGCGCTGGACTATCGCAACGACAATATCGCCTGCAGCCAAATCGATATCGGTAATGCAGCAACTGAAATGACGCAAAAAATGGCAAATGGTATTTTGCAGGCTGATGGCACTACCAAGGTTGAGCCGCGCATGAATGCCGATCACGTTGCACAAGCCGTGCTGCAAATCGCGCAGCTGCCTTTAGAAAGCAATGTATTGTTTATGACAATCATGGCGACCAACATGCCGTATGTTGGTCGCGGCTAAATCACTTAACTGGTTTATTTACGCGCAGCGATATACGACACCATATGGGGCATGTGCTCATCAGCATGCCCCTCATCGCTCGCCATTGAAATAGTTTTCTTGATGGCCGATGCCACTAAATGATCGGCATGCGTATCGGACGCATACGTCGTGTAGTAACCCAGATCTTTGAGGGCGTTAGATAAGGTGAATTTCAGGTTCGAGGTATCACCATCGTTAAGCAGATACGGCTTCAATCGCTCCAGCGCCATTCCACCGCCGCCGCCTTTAGCAAGTACATCCACAAAGATGGCAGGATCAATACCTGATTTGCGCGCACAAGCAGCAGCCTCAGCAATCACCGTCACTGTGCCTAAAGAGACATAGTTATGCAGCAATTTCATTTGATGGCCCGCACCAACGGCGCCCACATGATTAATGTTTTCTGCAAAGCAGGCTAACAAGGGTTTGATTTCATCAAACGTTTTATCGTCGCTTCCGACTAAAAGATTTAAGCGCCCTTCTGCCGCCTCTTTAGGGGTGCGTGTCATCGCTGCGTCTATCATCACGCCACCGACTTTTTGAACTAGCTTCGCCAGTTGTTGTGTCGCTGTTGGGATAGAGGTGGAACAATCAATAACGATGGCTCCCGATTTCAAACCTTGAATCAAACCATCCGGTCCTGTTAACACGGCCTCGACCTGAGCAGCACCGGTCACACATAACAAAATAATGTCTGCTTCTGCACCCAGCGCTTTAGGCGTTTTAACTGTTTTGACTCCCTGAGCTAACAGCGTGTCCAACGGTTGATTGCCTGCATGCTCCATCACGGTCAGCGTATAGCCA
>CANGFL010000170.1 GCA_947453015.1 Oxalobacteraceae bacterium
ATTAGTTGTTATAGTACCTACAGTGTAAATTGTGTAAATACATTGATTAAGTTTTGTTTTTAATAACGAAACTATTCATGACTTGGCCTGCTAAGGTAATCCCCCCGCAGGATAGGGGTCGGTTGAAGTAGAATTTTCTCGTTATGGAGGAGATCTACATGAAGAAATCACGATTTACCGATAGCCAGATAATGGACGCGCTTAAGCGGGCTGAGGCAGGTCTGGCAGTGCCTGAGGTTTGCAGGGAATTAGGGATTAGCTCGGCGACGTTTTATAAATGGCGAGCTAAGTTTGGCGGCATGGATGTGTCCATGATGACCCGCATGAAAGAGTTGGAAGACGAGAACCGACGTCTTCGTAAGATGGTCGTCGATGAACGGCTCAAGGCGGAGATTGTTACCGAGGCTTTAGCAAAAAAGTGGTGAGGCCATCTCACCGACGTGAGATGGCCAGGCAGGTAGTTGCAGAAAGAGCCGTACCTATCACGCTAGCGTGTGAAGCTTTTAGGATCAGCGAGACCTGTTATCGCTATCAGCCCAAGAAGGATGCCGAGAACGCGTTAATTGAGCGCTGGTTAATTCGATTAACTGACCAGCATACTAATTGGGGATTTGGTCTGTGCTTTTTGTATTTGCGTAACCAGAAGAAGTACCGTTGGAATCACAAGCGCGTATACCGAATTTACTGCGAGCTTGAGCTGAATATGCGGATTCACTCGAAAAAGCGGCTACGCAGAGAAAAGCCGGAGTCGTTGAGCGTTCCGGAAGAAATAAACCAGGTGTGGTCGATGGACTTCATGCATGACCAGTTGTCCAATAGTCGCTGCTTTCGGTTATTGAATGTGATTGATGATTTTAATCGTGAAGCCTTAGGTATTGAAGTGGACTTCTCATTACCTTCTGAACGCTTAATACGTACCTTGGAACGGATCATTGAGTGGCGAGGATCACCTAAAGTTATTCGATGTGACAACGGGCCAGAGAACATCAGTCACGCAGTTCAGCAGTGGGCACAGAATCGTTCTATCCGGTTGGAATATATCGAACCTGGCAAGCCGCAGCAAAACGCGTATGTAGAACGATTTAATCGAACAGTGCGGTATGAATGGTTAGCGCAGCAATTGTTCGATTCGATTGAAGAAGTTCAGGAATTCGCAACGCAGTGGATGTGGAATTACAATCATGAACGCCCACATATGGCCTTGGGCGGTATCACCCCGTATCAGCGGCGAGCCATGACCGCTTAGTCTCTACTTTAGACGACCGTTAAATATGGGGGGATTACCCTAACGCTATAAGAATTCGCGAAGCCATCAATACGGCATTCACATGCAAGCTCAATCTATTTACGGCGATCGCTAAGAGAGCAACTTGTAAATAAATCACAGTGCATATGAATGAAAATACGATTGTTGGAATCAACGAGTTTGCAACATCAATCGGCCGCCACCAAAACTATAAATAGTAATTACTCAGAAAAATAGTAGAGAGAATAAAAATGAATCGACTATCAAAATCATCGTTTTCAGCATTACTGGTGGGTCTGTTCCTAGTACTTGCGGGATGTCAAACAGCATCTATCGACGGTCACAGCGCGTTGACTTTAGAAAATGGCGATGGCTATGTTGGGGAATTCAAGAATGGTAAATACCAAGGTCAAGGCACCTTAACATTTGCGAATGGAAGCAAATATACGGGTGAATTCAAAGAAGGTAATTACCATGGCCAAGGTACATTAACGTTCGCCAATTCAGACAAGTATGTGGGTGAGTTCAAAGACGGCAAGTACCATGGCCAAGGCGCATTAACTTTCGCCAATGGAGATAAGTATGCTGGTGAATTTAAAGAGGGTATTTTTCATGGCCAAGGTACCTTAACACTTTCTACCGACGAAAAATATGTGGGAGAGTTCAAAGACGGAAAGCGTAATGGCCAGGGCACGTTAACTCTGCCAAATGGTGAAAAGTTTATTGGTGAATTTAAAAACGGTAGACGCAATGGCCACGGTTCATTAACTATGGCTAGCGGTGAAAAATATACGGGTAAATTTGACGATGGGAAGTACCATGGTCAAGGCAAGTTAGTGCTGGTAAACGGTGATGAATATGACGGTGAATTTAAATACAGTATTCGCAACGGCCAGGGTAAATTATCTTTAGCCAATGGTGATGTCTATTTCGGAGAATTTAAAGACAATATACGCACGGGTCAGGGGACGTTAATTCTGGCAAATGGTGATACCTACGCAGGTGAATTCAAAGATGGTGAATACCATGGCCGCGGCACTGAAACTTTAGCTAACGGTGACAAATACGTTGGTGAATTCAAAGACGGTAAATATCACGGCAAAGGCACCTATTCTTTCGCTAATGGTGAAAAATATGTCGGCGAATTCAAAGAGGGCATCCGAACTGGCCGGGGTACGTACGTATTTGCCAATGGAGATAGGTATACCGGTGATTTTAAAGATGGCTTACGCACTGGTAAGGGTACTTATACCGCTGCCGATGGAAGAAAGCGGGAAGGTATTTGGGGACAAAATGAATTCGTTCGTTCTGATAAGCTAGGGCCTGGAAGTATTCGAAAATAATCGGTCATTTGTTTGATCGAAAAAAGAGCTCAAAAATATCAATAATGCGTAATAAGGTCATAAAAATAGGTGTGCTGGCGGCGACCTTTATCGTATTTGCCTGCGTATTAAAGCCCGCATTTACCGAAACAACATCCTCCGCTGCGCCTGTGGTTTTGCCACATACGGCGTATTTACAGGCTGTCCCGGGTTTACAGGGTGCGCAAAAGCAGCTTTTTCGTGACGGTGAAAAAGTCTTCAATACCCTGTGGATTGCGGTCCCAGAAGACCAGATTTCAAAGTGGTGGGATCTTTCTCAGCCCGGACCCGGTGGTAGTGAATGGGGTTTAGGCCCGACATTTCTTGCTCAGTCCTGCGTGTCTTGTCATATTCAAGCCGGTCGCGGTCGTACATCGGATGCAGGTGGCGGTCCGGTTTTCATGCAATCGCTGCGTTTATCTATACCTGGAGAGGGTCCACACGGTGGACCTAAGCCCGACCCTAACTACGGTACTCAAATTCAGTCCTTTGATTCGTCGCAGCGTGAAAACGTCAAATTTGGTGAGGCGGAAGTTCATATCGATTGGAAGTCGAGCAAATTTACTTTCCCTGATGGGGCCTCACTAGAGCTGCGCCAGCCAAGTGTGAGACTGGAGAACTTAGGTTTTGGTCCGCTAGCACCTAATGTGATGACGTCTTTACGTAACTCGCAGGCGATCTTTGGTCTCGGATATCTAGAAGCTGTTAGCGAAGACGATATTCTGGCGCTGTCAAAATGGCAGAAGACAGTAGGCTTAAATGGCCGGCCTAACTATGTGCGCGACGATGTGAACGATAAGATGTCCTTAGGTCGTTTTGGATGGAAAGCAAATCAACCTAGTCTTAAACAACAGCTGGCAGCCGCATTTTTAGGTGACATAGGTACTACATCAGCGATCTACCCAACGCAAAATTGCACTGCTGTGCAACAGGAATGTTTGACCGCTAAACATAGTGGTAAGCCCGAACTGCGCCAAGAATTATGGGATGCCTTAACGTTTTGGGTGACCTCGCTTGATGCGCCACCCCAACGTGATACGGATAAGCCTGCGGTAATGCGTGGTGAAAAATTATTTGATTCTGCTAAATGTTCGCAGTGCCATGTGTCGGAGTTAAAGGCAGGTAAATCGGCTTTACTGTCAGAGCTAACTAGCAAAACTATACGACCTTATACGGATTTGCTATTACACGACATGGGTCCCGAGTTAGCAGATGGCCGCCCCGATTTTAAAGCGGGAGGTCGAGATTGGCGCACACCACCGCTATGGGGTATTGGGCTCTCTAAGCAGGTGAACGGCAGTACTAATTTTCTGCATGATGGCCGCGCGCGCAATTTGCTAGAAGCCGTGATCTGGCACGGTGGCGAAGCGACTGCATCTCGCGATTTATTTGCGAAGCTGTCAGAAGCAGAGCGAAATGATTTGATCGCGTTTCTGAATTCGCTTTAATTCTTACAGAAGCTTGCCTAAGCTAATGAATAATTTTGTTTCATGGAGCGGTGGCAAAGATTCATGTCTAGCGGTTTTCTGATCTTAATGTTCACTCATGCGGGCTGGAAGTATTTCCCTACGATGTTTCTAAAATCTTGTTGCTTAAAGATTTCATAGCAATTTTCTGCATATGCTTTTCTTTCAGAATCATTGTTGCAAAGCCATTCAATAATTTTTGCAAATTCTTCGCCTTGGTTTATGAAGACATTGCCTTTAAGGTATTCGTCCATAAACAGATGATCGTTGCCCTCGCAAACAACTGCTTTGCGGTTCGCAAAGTAATATGAGGCGCGCACTATTTCAAAAATATTGTACATAACGGGGTTACCCGATGAAATATTTAACAAAACTTTTGTGCGCCCAATTAAATCATCGCGCGTTGTTCCCCAAACGTTCGCATAAGTAGAAATGCCAATTCCATTGTGATGCGCATGAAAGTCCTTGATAACTTTGAATCTATAGTCATCGAGACGTCCAATAAATGCGGCATCAATGTCTTCCGTTTTTTGAGGAATTTTTTCTAATGTTGGAGAATATCCGATA
>CANGFL010000171.1 GCA_947453015.1 Oxalobacteraceae bacterium
CAGGAAATTTATCGTATAGCGCTTCGGCGATACGTAACGTGTCAGTCCACTTCATCAGTGATTTTCGCGTGCGTGATTAATGGTGTATTTCGGAATTTCAACAATCAGGTCATCATTTCCAACCAAGGCTTGACAAGATAAACGTGAGGTCGCTTCCAGACCCCAGGCCATGTCGAGCAAATCTTCTTCTTTTTCTTCCGCTTCATTGAGTGATTTAAATCCCTCGCGTATCACCACATGGCACGTTGTACACGCACAGGATTTTTCACACGCATGCTCAATCTCGATATCTTGCTCGAGCAAGGCATCGCACACAGAAGTCCCCGTTGGCACATCAAAGACAGCACCCTCTGGGCATAAAATTTCATGAGGCAGTACGACAATTTGCGGCACGCTATTCCTTTATTATTGATGTCTCTGTTCAGGCAATTTCGTCTAGCTTTTTGCCTGTCAGCGCTACACGCACGCTACGATCCATACGACGAGCAGCAAAATCTTCAGTGGCATGGGCTAATGCATCAATCGCTGCTTTGATCGCGTGATGATCTTCGCCTTTTGCGCTGGCGCGTAATTCATCAATCAAACGATCAATGTCTGATTTTTCAGCGGCTGACAGAAGCTCAGCATCGTGTTCAAGTGCCGCCAACGTGGCCAGGACAATGCGCTCAGCTTCCACTTGCTCTTCACGCAAGGCCCGCAATTGCATATCGCCTTCTGCTGATGAGAAAGAATCTTGCAGCATGCGTGAAATATCATCGTCCGCTAAACCATAGGAAGGCTTGACGATAATCGAGGCTTCCACGCCTGAATGCGCTTCACGCGCTGACACTGATAACAAACCATCGGCATCCACCTGATAGGTCACGCGTATACGTGCTGCACCCGCAACCATGGGCGGTATGCCTCGCAACTCAAAGCGTGCCAGTGAGCGGCAATCAGTCACCAACTCACGCTCACCTTGAACCACATGCACCGCCAGAGCAGTTTGACCATCTTTGAATGTGGTGAATTCCTGCGCTCGCGCACACGGTATCGTCGAATTACGCGGAATGACTTTTTCAACCAAGCCACCCATGGTCTCTATACCGAGTGACAAAGGAATCACGTCTAGCAAGAGCCAATCATCGCCAGATGCACGATTGCCTGCTAATAAGTTAGCTTGAATGGCCGCACCTAAGGCAACCACTTTATCTGGATCAATATTTGCCAGTGGCAGGGTCTTGAAATAATCCGCCACAGCTTTACGCACATGCGGCATGCGAGTTGCGCCACCGACCAATACGACACCATCTATATCATCAATACTTAAATTCGCATCACGTACCGCTTTGCGGCACGGCGTCATTGTTTTGGTAACCAAATGCTGAGTCAGCGCTACGAATTCAGCATCAGTAATGGTGAGTCTGACTTCTTCACCGGAATTTAATACGGCATCGATGTGCGTCTGTTCATGCGTAGAGAGAATTTCTTTCGCTTCGCGCGCCTTAACCATCAAGGTGCGGGTATCTTCATCCGACAAAGGTGCCAGATTCGCTTGTTCAATAATCCAGCAAAACAAACGATGATCAAAATCATCGCCACCCAAGGCAGAATCGCCACCGGTGGATAAGACTTCAAACACGCCTTTCGATAATTTTAAGATCGAGACATCGAAGGTGCCGCCACCCAAGTCGTACACAGCATAAATACCTTCGGAACCGTGATCCAAGCCATATGCAATAGCGGCGGCTGTCGGTTCATTTAATAAGCGCAAAACATTCAAGCCCGCCAATCGAGCAGCATCTTTGGTCGCTTGCCTCTGCGCATCATCAAAATACGCTGGCACAGTAATCACAGCACCCACCAACTCATCACCCAACGCATCTTCAGCACGCTGACGCAAAGTCGCTAAAATTTCTGCGGAAACTTCAACGGGACTCTTAATGCCAGCGACTGTTTTAAGTTGCAGCATGCCGGGCGCATCGACAAAGTCATACGGAAGGTTTTCTGCGTAAGCGATGTCTTTCAAGCCACGACCCATGAATCGCTTTACCGAAACAATCGTATTTTTTGGGTCGGTTGTCTGCGCAGCTTTTGCTTTATAGCCTATCGTGGCATAACCATTTTTCAGGTAATGCACGATCGAAGGCATTAAGGCATGCCCTTCATCGTCATTCAATACTTCAGGAATGCCATGGCGAACAGTGGCCACCAGCGAGTTAGTCGTGCCCAGATCAATACCTACCGCCAATCTATGCTGGTGGGGTGCAGTGGACATGCCGGGTTCGGCGATTTGCAACAGAGCCATGATGTATTTTTTATAGTGTCTGGTTACGTGGTCAGTCGCGGACTAGGTTCAAGCTTCGAGTAGTTCAAATACGCGACCCACTTCGTCACCGAATTTTTCTACGAACATCAGCTGACGAATTTGTTCACCAGCGTCATTGTACTGAGCTGCATTGAGATGTTGGGTCACTGCAGTAATCAAATCGCTGCGCTTTTGAATCAACTCGTTTTCTAATTGCTCAAGAGCTGACTGATTTTTGGTGTCACGTGCTTCATCAAGGGCTTCGCGCCACTCGATTTGCTGCATTAAAAACGCTGTCGGCATGGTGGCGTTCGATTCAGCCGCCAAATCAACGCCATTCATCTCACACAAATACATTGCACGCTTTAAAGGATTTTTAAGGGTTTGATACCCTTCATTGGCACGCGTTGCCCACTGCATGGCAACCCGTTTTTCAGCATCGGTGGCTGTAACAAACTTATCCGGATGCACTCTACCCTGCACTTCACGATAAGCAGCATCGAGCTGTTGAGCATCAATCTCAAACATCACAGGCATCTGAAACAGCTCGAAGTGGTTTTTCATGGTGATCCAAAAACAAAAGCCTGTCGTTGCAAACAGGCTTCAAGATAAACCGAGCCGGGCGAGTTAAATTCTAAAGCTCTCACCGCAGCCGCATTCATCTTTCACATTCGGGTTATGGAATTTAAATCCTTCGTTCAAACCCTCGCGCGCAAAATCTAACTCTGTGCCATCAATATACGGCAGACTTTTAGGATCAACAAAAACTTTGATCCCGTGCGACTCAAATACCTGATCTTCCTCAGAACTATCATCCACATACTCAAGCTTGTACGCCAAACCAGAGCAACCGGTTGTGCGCACACCAAAGCGTAAACCTATGCCTTTGCCGCGCTTATCAATAAAGCGCGAGACATGTTTAGCGGCTTTTTCGGTCAAGGTAATCGCCATAATCGTTCTCTCTCGTAGTACTTACGCAGCCTTGGTCTCTTCACCGTGACGTGCTTTGTAATCAGCCACAGCTGCTTTGATGGCGTCTTCTGCCAAAATCGAGCAGTGAATTTTTACCGGTGGCAGCGCGAGCTCTTCAGCAATCTGCGTATTCTTGATCGATAACGCTTGATCAAGCGTTTTACCTTTTACCCACTCCGTCACCAGCGAGGAGGAAGCAATCGCAGAGCCGCAACCATAGGTCTTGAATTTCGCATCTTCGATCAAGCCATCCGCGCCTACTTTGATTTGCAGCTTCATCACGTCGCCGCACGCGGGAGCGCCCACCATACCGGTTCCAACGGTGTCATCACTTTTTTCGAATGCACCAACGTTGCGTGGATTTTCGTAGTGATCAAGTACTTTGTCTGAATAAGCCATTGTGTTACTCCTAAATCCTAGTGAGCTGCCCATTGAATGGAATTGATATCAATTCCATCTTTATACATATCCCAGAGTGGCGACAGATCGCGCAACTTCTGAACTTTTTTCTTGAGAAGGTCGATCGTAAAATCCACATCCTCTTCGGTAGTAAAGCGACCAAAGGTGAAACGAATCGAGCTATGTGCCAATTCATCGCTTCGCCCCAAAGCGCGCAATACATACGATGGCTCCAAACTAGCCGAGGTACATGCTGAACCCGACGACACCGCAATGCCTTTAATCGCCATGATTAAGGATTCGCCCTCGACGTAATTAAAGCTAATATTTAAGTTGTGCGGCACACGATGCTGCATGTCACCGTTCACATACACTTCTTCGATCTCTTGCAGGCCTTTGGCCAGACGATCGCGCAAGGCTTGCATACGCGGGATCTCAATCGCCATTTCTTCTTTGGCGATACGAAACGCTTCACCCATGCCAACGATTTGGTGCGTAGCTAGTGTGCCGGAACGCAAACCACGCTCATGTCCACCACCGTGCATTTGTGCTTCGATACGCACGCGCGGCTTGCGTCGTACATACAGTGCACCAACGCCTTTCGGGCCATACGTTTTGTGTGCTGTGAACGTTACTAAGTCCACTTTAGTTTTTTCGAGATCAATCGGCGTCTTACCCGTAGCCTGGGCAGCGTCCGAGTGAAAAATGATGCCTTTGCTACGGCATAATTCACCGATTTCATCCATGGGCTGAATCACACCAATCTCATTGTTCACCCACATCACTGACACCAAGATGGTGTCTGGACGAATCGCTTCTTTTAATTGCTCAATCGTGATCAGACCATTATCACCAGGCTGCAGATAGGTCGCTTCAAATCCTTGACGCTCTAATTCGCGCACCGTATCGAGCACGGCTTTGTGCTCAGTTTTTACAGTGATGATGTGCTTACCTTTAGTTTTATAAAAATGTGCAGC
>CANGFL010000172.1 GCA_947453015.1 Oxalobacteraceae bacterium
AACACAGTCAGATGCATTCCCTTGAGTGATTCATCGTTTAATTCGAGACTTGCATGAGTCGTTATCTGATCAGCCGCCATCGACAACTCTTGACTTAATTTATCTAATCGATTTATCTCATCACTTGCACTAACGTTGGAAGAATGAAAATCATATTGCCCATCGTGATAGTCACTCGTCTGCTGGTGCGGCATACCTGATCCACTTAACAGGGCTTCAAGTCTTGCAATATCTGATTCTCTGGGTCCATCTGAGAAGCTGACGGATGATTGATCATCCCCGCCGCTACGCATGTGAAGTGGTCCAAGATCGACTATTGCTGATGTCCGACGGCTCAAAGCAAATCCTTTCAGTAAATCTCCAACATTTCACCAGGATCTTCAGTTTCAAATTGACGCTTGGTTGGGACCTCTTCCATTTCAAGATCTTCTTTTCGCATTAATTCAGCCAGTTTTTCTGCGTCAATAACATCCTTAACTTCCATAAACTTTTGTCGCATTTGCACAGCATCTCGATGAACTGCTTTGGCAGCGGCCAAATCCTCAGAAGCAACATCACGAGCCTCTTTAGATTTTTCAACCTCTTCATCAAGTCGAGTCGTTTCCTCAGCCATCAATTGAACGTCTAAGGTCACAGAATTAATATCTTTTAATAGAACCAAGCGTGTACAGAGGTCATCGTATAGTTCTTTCTCACGTGCTATGCAGTCTTCTTTGTGTTTTCGAAGTACTTTTCTAGCGTTGTCAAGAGCCTCTTCCGCACTGATTAACTTGGCCTTGGCTTTAAGCATCGCCAATTCCGCCTTTTCCTCACGGAAAATTTTTATCCGAACTAGATCTTTAATGACTTCCATTTGGGAAAAAATTTGATAAAAATTTGCATACAGTCCAAAGACGGACTAAGGCTTCGTCACATTAAAGCTACATCTTGTCGATGTGTAACGAATTTCTCAGAAGGGTTCCCAGATTGGGAATAATGACTATTTTCATTAGTAACCTCAACAAAATTACATTGATAAGTCGAAGTTCTGAATTCGAAAAATACTGGCACAACAAAAATCATGATCACAAATTTAAAAACATTTTATGAAATCGTCTTTTTCATCATTGCAAGCGTTTGATCAAAGTCAACATATTCATCAGTTCTTTGTTTTAGAAATTCGCGAATTTTATCGATACGGTCAATCGCCTGATCAGCAATTGCATCCGATCCCCGCTTGTACTCACCTATCTTGACCAACAATTCGACTTCCTGATATTTGGCCATGAGTTCACGCATTCGGCCTGCGATTTGTTTGTGCTCCGGCTCTACCACCATGTTCATCACACGCGATACGGAGGCCAAAACATCAATCGCAGGATAGTGATTAGCCGATGCCAACTTTCTCGACAAAATGATGTGCCCATCTAAAATTGAACGAGTTTCATCTGCAATCGGCTCGGTCATGTCGTCGCCCTCTACCAGAACCGTGTATAGCGCGGTAATTGAGCCTTTGTGGCCCATTCCAACGCGCTCCATGAGTCGCGGCAGCGTTGCAAATACACTTGGAGGAAATCCTCGACGGGTTGGCGGTTCACCTGCAGCCAGACCAATCTCACGCTGGGCTCGAGCAAAGCGTGTTACAGAATCCATGAGAAACAGCACTCGCTTTCCCTGATCCCTAAAAAATTCCGCGATCGCGGTAGCAACATACGCGGCTTTGGACCGCTCCATTGACGATTTATCAGAGGTTGCGCAGACAATCACCGCACGACGGCAGCCTTCCTCGCCTAACTCATGCTCAATGAATTCTCTAACTTCGCGGCCACGCTCACCAATCAACGCTACCACTGTGACATCAACATCGGCACCTTTTACCAGCATAGCCATGAGAGTAGATTTACCACCGCCTGCCGCCGCAAACACTCCCATACGCTGACCCTCGCCACAGGTTAGTAAGCCGTCCAAGGCTCTAATCCCTAGCGACAGTGGGTCCTTAATAATTCGACGCTTAAGTGGGTCAGGCGCACCAGACAACACAGGATAAAAACGGTTGGTATATAAAGGACCCTTAGTCGCTACATCTATGGGATCGCCCATGCCATCTAAAACTCGACCTAAGAGTGCATTACCAACCGGAACCATATGAACATGACCGGTTGGAATAACCTCGGTATCGGAAGATATGCCCTGCATATCACCCATAGGCATTAACAACGCGGAGCCTTGCGAAAATCCCACAATCTCTGCCTTCATAGGCCTAGCATTACCCGGGCTGTGTAAATGGCAAATTTCACCAATTTTTACTGCTGGCATGACAGCTCGAATAATGGTTCCCGTGACCTGCACTACTCGACCACGGATTTGAACCACCTGAGCTTGACCCAGTGCGCTTTGAAGCATACTGGTAATGTGGTCAAAATGATGAAGGCGCATTAATTACAATCGATAAGATGCGTTAATGAATGGCGTCATTTAATTTCTTGCTTGCTGACGCAGCAGGCTAGCAAGTACTTGCAAAATATTCGTAGCCGCCTCATAAAAATACGAGTATCTATCTGTAAGCATTTTAAGAAAATTAGTTTGCTCAGCACTACGCTGAGTAATTTTCACAATTTTGTCTGAGTACTGTGAAAGCCAACTTGTTTTTTGTAAAGCGGTAGGGTTTGGCACAAAGGTATCAGCATTAACAGAGATGGAATTGGGAGCATTCAGAGTCAAGTCGTGATAAACCCATAAATATCCACCGGTAGAAAGTTTCACGACACTATTTTCATCGGCCGCTACCAAATTAGTAGTAGAAGTAATTACTTTGAGCTGATCAAGCGAACCAGTAACATAAAAATATTTACCGTTTGTGCTAGGAATTTGAAACCGAGTACCCGTCGCATCACCAACAACGACATCTAATGTTACTTTTGCGTCAGCTGGCAATGTCGCTGGATCAACCGTATCTGAGGGTGTAGGAAGTACTTGAGTTTTATCTTTTAAAAGCGCTGTATTGCTGGCGGAAGTTGAAGCTTGAGCAGCGACTTGCATGGTCGAAATCTCTGCATCGTTTACCGGAACCCAAAAAGATTTAAAATTCGGGGGAACCGTATACGTTTTACCTAAATAGTTAACTGACAAAGAGGTATCCCAAACGCCTGGCGATAACCATTTAAAATAAAGTTGTAGATCAGGGACCGGATCTGGAGCCAATACATTTGGCGTTACAGATGTATCAAGCGTAACTCTCTGAGTCAATATACCTGAATCAACAAAGGACACAGTACCTGTATCCGCTTGAAAAGATGCCGTAAATACTTTGCTTGTGTCAACCAATACGTCAGTAGTGCTTAATAAATCCGTTGCCGCAAGCAATTTAGTAACAATGTCATTTGGATCAGTTGGGTCATACGTCTTATTCATAATTGAACTAAGCGCTGGTGCCTTAGTGAAGCCAAAATCAACCGGTACCGACCACGTGTCTAATTTAGCTGCCACTTCTGCGCTACGATCTTGAACGATATTCACCGCCTCGCCTATTTCTGCAGTTATATTAGCTTGCACTGAAATCTGAGTGCCGAATTCCGAACCAAGTTGGGCTAATTGTCCAACTGCCAAGTTAAGCAAATTAATGTCGTCTGGCTTAGTAATATCGGTCCGATTGAGCTCCCAAGGCTCATCTAAGCCCTGCCTGATAACAATATTTCCACTCATATAGATACTCCAACAGAATGACTACGTAATTAATTTTTTGTAAAAATCTACTAGAGAAATACTGCTTAAATAAATACGACACCTATCGTGCGTATTTGATCGAAGCAACTACCATGATTTACTTGCCATAACAAAACATAGCAGCGCTGGATCACCGTAAAATTCAGAAAAAAGAATTTTCCTAAATTATTTTCCCGATATCGACAAAGGGAATCATTTTATTTTGAGGTTGTTTAGCATTTAAATTATCTCTATTTTGGAAAATTTGTTGTTCTAAACTTAGATTAGATTTTGTTTCTGTTGTGTTCCAATCTGATATAGGTGATGAATTTTCAACTTTATAGGATTTATTTTTTTCTAAAGTTAAATCACCACTAATGGACTTAATTTCCTTCTCAAAATCATTTTTTTGGTCGAGTTTATTTAAAAATTTATTACGATCTATACGTCGAGTATTTTGTTCTTGATTTAATAAATCTTCCCTTGCTGCAAGCAATTCTGCGATCATTTTTTTCTGAGCCGCAGAATCTTTTGAAATGTCGTCAATTGAATCATTTAACTTACTTGTTGCAGCATTAATTTTGGCTGTTAACACATTAAGTGCGGCCAAATAACCGTCATATTTATCCTTAGTTTGGGCCAGTGAGTCATTTACCGATTGCGCATCAACTCGAATATTTTTTTGATCATTAAAAACAGTAAGTTGCGCACTTTTTCCAGGCTCACCTAAGTAATAAACAGTCGCGTTTTCATATATTTTTGAAGGCGCACTTGACAGCTGTGTACCGATGAAGTCTTTTCGTTCTGGACTTATCCAAGTAACGCTCTGCGAGAGAAGGTTTCCTTTACTATCGAAATTTTGTTGGAAAGCAGGATATTCAACGGTTGTTGATAAATTCACCCCTT
>CANGFL010000173.1 GCA_947453015.1 Oxalobacteraceae bacterium
GACCTGCGTGAACTGCACCGCGGACTTTTTTGCCGTTGATTTGAGTGTCCATCAGGATAGGTGCGCTGACCTCATCCCAATCCCATGCATCATTGTGGTGGTATTGATGGAAACCTTTGATCTTGCCGGAATCAACATCCAACGCAACGACGGAAGTACTGTAAAGATTGTCGCCTACGCGGCCTTCGGTTGGCCATGGAGCAGGGTTACCTGTTCCCCAGTAAGCGATGTTGGTTGATGAATCATAGGTACCTGTAATCCAAACGCTCGCACCACCTTGTTTGTGCGAGTTGCCTGGCCAGGTGTCGCCGCCGGGCTCACCAGGAGCAGCCGTGGTGTAAGTACGCCAGGCTTCTTTACCTGAGGTTGCATCAAACGCAGCGACGAAACCACGAACACCAGTTTCACCACCCGAAGAACCTACCAAGATTTTGCCTTTAGCAGCCAGAGGTGCCAGTGTGATGTAGGACAGCGCTTTAACATCGCCAACTGTAGTGTCCCACACGACTTTACCAGTCACTGCATCGAGCGCGATCAGGTGCGAGTCGACAGTTGCCACATACACTTTGTCGCCGTACAGAGCTACGCCACGGTTGGTGTTGTGCAGCATCAGCAGATCGGCAGGGATTTCTTTTTTGTAGCGCCAGATTTCCTGACCAGTAACAGCATTCAATGCAATCACTTGCGCATTAGGCGTTGTGACATACATGTAGCCATTGTTGACGATAGGAGGAGCCTGGTGGCCCTCAGTCACGCCAGTCGCCGAAGACCAAGCCAGCGTCAGTTTCTTAACGTTTTTGCTGTTGATTTTTTCTAGTGGGCTGTAGCCCCAGCCACTGTAGTTACCACGGTACATCAGCCAGTTGCCTGGCTCGGGATTTTGCAGCCTTGCATCAGTCACTGGGGAATACGTTCCCAGCTTGTCGCCTGCATGAGCCATCAGTGCAGTTGCGCTGATGAGCGCTAGCGTCAATTTTTTTAATTTGTGACTCATTTTGATGTCTCCTTTATGAGGGGTTTTATGTGAAGCTGACCTTACTCCCCTGGCTTCACAGGGGGTGCTGCTATAGCTAGAAACTCTCCCGCTAAGATCAGGGGAATTGCTGGCAAGGGGCTAGGAGCTGGACCGCTAACGACTTTCGCTCCATCGAATAAATTGAACTTAGACGCGTGGCAGTAACACGCAAGTACGCTCTCTTTTGACATCCAGGTTTTTACATCGCAGCCCTGGTGTGTACAGACGCTTGAGTAAGCAACAACACCCGATGCGGAGCGTGCACGAGTCTCGGGAGTCATTTGATCTTCGGGTAAACGAACGACCACTATTTTGTTCAGCCGGGATTCGTTTTTTGGCGTACCGGTTTTTGAGTCGAATGGAAAAACCAGCAAAGGTTTTGCGACAGCCAAATCGGAGGGGCGCAGTGGTTTGAAATCTGCCTCAGCGTCAGCTTCCACTAAAAGGGTAGTGGCTGGTTGAGCGAATGCCTCGGTAGATGCAAAGGGAAAGGGCGCGACCAGGCTGGTAGCAACGATGTTCATGACCCGGCGGCGCTGAGCATCGACATCACCCAGCGGTTTTTCGCATCCACAATGGCCAGCGTTGGCGCAATCTAGGTTTTTCATGTGTCTCGTTGTTTTAATAATTTGGCAAATCGGCTAATGGGTCGTCTGTCTAGGTTTGCAGCGATCCCATGGCTTTAATAGCATTCGGAATTCAGAATTCAGCAAAGTATAACGGTACTTTTGAGCATTGGTAAATAGCCAGTCAAGGAGAAACAGGGACTGAAAGACAATAAAGTGAATGAGTAATTTTCATCAATGGGCCGATCGGTATAGGCCTATCCGAAAATTATCAAAACAACCACAAATAGCAATACTTAATCGCTGCTCAAATATTCCTCGCCTTACGCCGTCTGCAAACTGACGACTTCTTCCGAAAATTGATTTTTGAGTGTGCGATGCAAAATCTTTCCAGTGGCTGTTCTAGGCATGTCTTTATCGGCGATAAACGTCACTCGGCTTGGGCATTTGAATCCGGCCAGTCGATCGCGACACCATTGGCGTATTTCAGCTTCGGTCGCATCGTCGCCTTCATGCAGCACCACAACGGCAAACACGCTTTCACCCCATTTTTCATGCGGCATACCAATGACTGCCACATCTTTGACGGCGGAATGAGCACCGATAACGCCCTCGACTTCTGAGGGATAGACATTCTCGCCACCGCTAATAATCATGTTGCTCTTGCGATCGACCAACCAGATGTAGCCATCCTCATCACGGCGTGCCATATCGCCCACTGAGCACCATTGACCATCCAAGGCTTCGGCAGTTTTTTCAGGGTTCTTCCAGTAGCCATCAAACACGTAGGGCGTTCGTGAGAAGAGTTCACCCACTTCACCATCAGCGACTTCTTCGCGTTTTTCATTTAGCAAACGGATGTGACCACTGCCTGCCCATTCACGACCGACAGATCCGAGTTTGGTGAGTTGCTCATCAGGTCTGAGTAGGGTTACCCAGCCTGCTTCGGTCGATCCGTAGAGCTCGTAGAGACGACCATTTTTAAAATAATCGAGTATGGCGAGTTTGGTATCTCTGCGAGCGGGTGCTGAGGACACCAGTAATCTGCCTACTGAACTCACATCGTATTTTTTCTTGGTTTCTTCAGGCAGCGATAGCAGCATGATGTAATGCGTGGGCACCAATGAAGTGAACGTGACCTTTTCTTGTGAAAGCGTGGCAAGCAACGCTTCAGGGTCGTAGCTGCGACGGTCATCGACGATGCAGGCTGCGCCTAAATGAATGAAGGTCGTTGCGAAGTACAGTGAATTTGCGTGACACATGGGCATCACCAGCAAACCTGTGTCGTCTTTACTGAACCCCATTTCTATCGCAGTGGCTAGCGCAATGAGATAGCTTCCCTGGTGGTTGCGGATCGCGCCTTTGGGTTTACCTGTGGTGCCCGAGGTATACATCAGCGCGCACATGCTTTGCGGGTCGACCGTGCTGAAGTGTCTGCCAGCATTACCTTGGCTTATTAGTGTTTCGTAGGATGTCCATCCAGCGTGTGGCGCATCGCCCAGCACGAAGTGCCTGCCAGCCGGAATAGGCAATTCAGTTTTTTGCGAATCCAGTGTTGCGCAGAAATCGCTGCCAGCGATCACCGCGCTGACTTCAGCATTGTTTAGGATGTAGGTAATTTCTGGTCCAGTGAGCCGGAAATTAACAGGTACCGCTACCAGTCCTGCTCTAGCCAGCGCGACATAAATTTCCATCCATTCGAGGCAGTTATAAGCGAGAAGTCCGACCCGATCGCCGGTTTTTAGGCCAGAGTTCAATAAAGCATCGGCGAGGCGGCTGGCGCGCTCATTCCATGCGGTATAGGTAAGCGATCTGCGCGAATCACGGGCGCCGATTTTTTGCGGCATCAGTCGCGCATGGGTGGCGATGGCATCGGAGAGGATAAGAAATTGGCTCATGTTGTCTGTTTGAAACGGTTTCTTAAATAACTCTGAATACTGAATTCAGAGTGCAATTCTAGTATACTTTAATCATTACAAATAAAACTTTTCAGCAATGGCCCTTATCGGCCATGGAAAGCACGGTTGCGGTGAGGTCTACTAGACTCTCGTTACTTTGCTTATCCAGCTAATTATCTTGGAGTCAGCGTTATGTCCGCACCAGAAATACATGAGCAATCCGTTGCTGCATTGATCGCTCGCTATCTTAAAAGTCAGGGCGTACAACGAGTCTACGGCTTGTGTGGCGGTCACATTATGCCGATCTGGATGAGGCTAGATGCCGAAGGTATTCGTATCATCGATGTGCGTGACGAGCGCGCAGCGGTTTATATGGCCCATGCAGAGGCGGATCTCACTGGTGGGTTAGGCGTAGCTTTGGTAACAGCTGGACCGGGCGTAACCAATGCGATGACGGGTATCGCCAATGCGCATGTCTCTCGTGCGCCGGTGTTAGTTTTATCTGGTTTGCCACCGATGCCGCAAGAAAATCGCGGCGCGCTGCAAGATATTGTTCATACCGATTTGGTGCGCAGTATTACTCGATATGCGCGCACAGTTCATCATGCTGATCTTGCTTTGCAAGAGATCGATGAAGCAGTTTCGCGCGCCCTGGGGCAGGGTGGTGAGCCAGGCCCAGTGTATTTAGATTTTCCAGTGGATATTGTTCGCGCGCGAGTCAGCAAGGCGATGCAAATGCCAGAGCGTTTTACACCACGCGTTGCACTTGAGATGCCTCCTGATGAAACATCTATTCGTAACGCAGTTGAGCTCTTGTGGTCAGCAAAACGACCTTTGGTGATTTCAGGCCGTGGTGCAAAAGGTGCAGCTAAAGAATTGTGCGAACTGCTATCAAGCGTTGGTGCTGCATATCTTGATACAGGCGAGAGCAAAGGATTAGTACCCGAGAGCCACTCGAGTGTAGTGGCGGCCATGCGCGGCACGGTGATGCAACAAGCCGATGTGGTGTTAACAGTGGGTCGTCGATTAGATTTTCAACTCGCTTACGGATCCCCTTCGGTATTTGGTGAAGCTAAATTCATACGCATCGCTGATTGCGCA
>CANGFL010000174.1 GCA_947453015.1 Oxalobacteraceae bacterium
CGTTCATCTCACGCTGGTGCCGTATTTGGTGTCAGCGGGTGAGCTCAAGACTAAGCCTACTCAGCATAGTGTTCAAAAGCTGCGCGAAATTGGTATTTCGCCGGATGCTTTGCTCTGCCGTGCCGACCGGCCTATTCCTGACGACGAGCGCGACAAGATTTCTTTGTTCTCGAACGTTGAAGAAGGCGCCGTGATTTCGGTATGGGACGCCGATACGATTTACAAAATTCCACAGATGTTGCATGACCAGGGTCTGGATCGCATCGTTTGCGAGAAACTAGGTTTGTCGCCCAAGCCAGCCGATTTGTCGATGTGGACCAAACTGGTTAATTCGCTCGAGCATCCTAAGCATGAAGTGAATATTGCGATGGTCGGTAAATATGTTGATTTGACCGAGTCCTACAAATCGCTCACTGAAGCGTTGCGTCATGCGGGTATACACACTGAATCGCGTGTGAACATCGAGTACGTGGATTCCGAAGAAATTGAAACCCATGGCGCTACCAGCTTAGCTAAATACGATGCGATATTAGTCCCAGGTGGCTTTGGTAAGCGTGGCGTAGAAGGCAAGATTGCTGCAGCACGTTACGCCCGCGAGACTAAGGTGCCGTATCTCGGTATCTGTTTGGGCATGCAAGTAGCTTTGATTGAATATGCGCGAAATGTCGCTGGATTGAAAAACGCGAACTCGACTGAATTTGATCCCGATACTGAAAATCCCGTAGTTGCGCTCATCACTGAATGGCAAAACCATGACGGCATGGTTGAACGTCGTGATGTCAATTCCGATTTGGGTGGCACGATGCGACTAGGTGCGCAAACCTGCGCTGTTAAACCCGGTACGCTGGCCGCTGAGATTTATGGTGCTGAGGTGACAGAACGTCATCGTCACCGCTACGAAGCAAATAACCATTACCTAGACCGCGTAGAAAAATCAGGTTTGGTGGTGTCGGCACGTACACCGCATGAATCTTTATGCGAAATTATGGAACTGCCACGTACTGGAGAGCATGCGCATCCTTGGTATATGGGCGTGCAGTACCACCCTGAATTCAAATCAACACCGCGCGCGGGTCATCCCTTGTTCATTTCATTTATTACCGCAGCGCTTGCGCATAAAGATGCCACCGGACATAGGAAAGCCGCATGAAACTCTGTGGATTTGATGTTGGCTTAGACCATCCGTTTTTTTTGATCGCAGGACCCTGCGTGATCGAATCTGAGCAGATGGCGTTGGATACGGCGGGTGCGTTGAAAGAAATGACGTCGGCATTAGGCATTCCTTTCATTTATAAATCGTCGTTTGATAAAGCCAATCGTTCTTCGGGCAAATCGTTTCGTGGTTTAGGGATGGAAAAGGGCCTTGAAATTCTGGCTACAGTAAAAAAACAGTTACACGTACCCGTGCTGACGGATGTGCATGAAGTGCATGAAATTAAACCAGTGACTGCGGTGGTTGATGTGATTCAAACCCCAGCATTTTTATGTCGCCAAACTGATTTCATTCGCGCATGTGCTCAATCAGGTATACCGGTAAATATCAAAAAAGGGCAGTTTCTTGCGCCCGGTGATATGAAAAATGTCATCGACAAAGCCCGTGAAGCAGCACGCGAAGCCAACCTACCTACTAATGTGTTTATGGCGTGCGAGCGTGGTGTGTCGTTTGGCTATAACAATTTGGTGTCGGATATGCGTTCACTCGCAATCATGCGCGAAACCGAATGCCCTATCGTGTTTGATGCTACGCATTCGGTGCAATTACCCGGTGGACAAGGAAGTACATCCGGCGGTCAGCGTGAATTCGTGCCGGTGTTAGCGCGCGCCGCTGTGGCGGTAGGTATTTCTGGCTTATTTATGGAAACGCATCCTGATCCTGCGAATGCAAAATCGGATGGGCCGAATGCTGTGCCACTGCATCGCATGCGCGAGTTACTTGCCAGCTTGGCTGAGATCGATCGTGTAGTTAAAAGTAAACCATTCCTAGAAAACGATTTTTCGTAATTTCGTAGTCTGGTGAGTGACAAATAATAAATGCAGTAACCATTAATCTGTCTGGAGAAATGAATGAGTGCAATCGTTGACATCATTGGCCGCGAAATTCTAGATTCGCGTGGCAATCCTACGGTCGAATGCGATGTGCTGTTGGAGTCGGGTGTCATGGGCCGTGCGGCCGTGCCCTCTGGCGCCTCGACGGGCTCGCGTGAAGCGATTGAGTTGCGCGATGGCGATGCTAAGCGTTACTTGGGTAAAGGCGTGCTCAAGGCCTGTGAAAACATCAACACTGAAATTTCTGAAGCCATTATGGGTTTGGACGCGAGTGAGCAAGCCTTTTTAGATCACACGATGATTGATTTGGATGGCACAGATAACAAAGCGCGTTTAGGTGCGAATGCAATGCTGGCCGTATCGATGGCTGTTGCTAAAGCGGCTGCTGAAGAAGCAGGCTTGCCGTTGTACCGCTACTTCGGTGGTTCGGGTGCGATGCAAATGCCTGTGCCCATGATGAACGTGATTAATGGTGGCGCGCACGCAGATAACAATCTGGATCTGCAAGAGTTCATGATTATTCCGGTCGGTGCGCCAAGTTTTCGTGAATCTATCCGCTACGGTGCTGAAGTCTTTCATCACCTGAAAAAAATCTTGCACGATAAAGGATTGACGACGGCGGTGGGTGACGAAGGTGGTTTTGCGCCATCGGTAAAAAATCATGAAGAAGCAATACAACTGATTTTGCAGGCAATAGAAAAAGCAGGGTATGAACCAGGAACGCAAATTGCGCTCGGACTCGACTGCGCCGCTTCTGAGTTCTACAAAGACGGTAAATACCATTTGGCTGGTGAAGGTTTGGTTTTATCTTCTGGCGACTTCACTAATTTGCTGTCGACTTGGTGTGACAAATACCCCATCATTTCGATTGAAGATGGCATGCACGAAGGTGACTGGGATGGTTGGGCGACATTGACTAAGGCCTTGGGGAAAAAAGTGCAATTGGTAGGCGATGATTTATTTGTCACCAATACAAAAATTTTGCGCGAAGGCATACAGAAAGAGATCGCGAACTCTATTCTTATTAAAATTAATCAGATCGGCACATTGACCGAAACCTTTGCGGCCATTGAGATGGCAAAACGCGCTGGCTATACCGCAGTGATTTCGCATCGCTCTGGCGAAACTGAGGATTCAACTATTGCCGATATTGCTGTTGGAATGAATGCGCTGCAAATCAAAACGGGCTCTATGTCGCGTTCTGATCGCATGGCTAAATACAACCAACTCCTGCGCATCGAGGAAGATCTCGGCGACATCGCCAGCTATCCCGGTCGTCAGGCGTTTTACAACCTGAAATAAGCCCGCATGCCAGCCCTCGTTTTAACGCGGACTGGTCTTGGGCTGACGGACTATGCCGTGCGACTAATCGTTATTGGTCTAACTGTGTTGCTTATCCTTATCCAGTACCCTTTGTGGCTGGGTAAGGGAAGTTGGCTACGCGTGTGGGATTTGTCGCGCCAACTTGATAGTGCTTTAGTCAAAGAGCAAGAGCTGCGTGAACGTAACGCTAAGCTGGCATCCGAAGTACAGGATTTGAAAGAAGGAACGGGCGCATTAGAAGAACGCGCGCGTTACGAATTGGGTTTGATTAAAGACAATGAGACCTTTGTTCAGATTCTTGAGGGTGAAGCAAAAAAGACGGCTCCGACGGCTCCAACTACACCCAGCTCTGCAAAACCCTAACACCTAATTTAATGCGGTAGCTCGCCAGGTAACTGCACCGCATCCGAGATCGCCTGAGCGGCGAACAATTGCATGCAATCCACCGCATCAAACGCGTAGTGTCTTCCGCAAAAATCACAATCAATTTCTAAACCACCTAATTCGGCCAGTGCTGAATCTATTTCTTCTTTACCGAGCATCTTCAGCATATTGCCCACGCGCTCACGCGTGCACGTGCAATGAAATTGCGGATGACGTGGCTCGAATACGCGCACAGTCTCTTCCCAGTAAAGGCGCTGCAACAGCGTCATGATGTCGGTGGCTAGCATTTCTTCTTGGGTTACGGTCGACGCTAGCATCACCGTTCTATCCCACGTATCTGCATCATCGATAGCGCTTGCCTGAATGCCACCTTCAGTGGGTAGTTTTTGCAGTAACAGACCGCGCGCTGTATGTTCATCGGCGGCTAACCATAAACGCGTATCCAGCTGCTCTGAACGCAACATGTAATTTTCTATGATGGTGGCGATCGAGTCGCCATCCAGAGCCACAATACCTTGATAGGCTTGTTGGCCGGGAAGCTTGTCAGCCGGATCTAAGGTAATAGCAAATCGCCCCTGACCCTGAGCGTTGACGAGGTGCTGTAGTTTTGCATCGTCTGCGACGTGGGCCTCTTCAGCTAATTTTGCCGTAGCGCGCAGCTTAAGAGAAGCATCGCATTCCACGACGAGTAATTGCACGGGCCCATCACCGTGAATTTGCATGATGATGGAACCATTAAATTTAAGATTCGCTGACAGCAATGCAGCAGCCGACATCATTTCGCCCAGCATGGTGATCACGGCACGTGGATACGATCGCA
>CANGFL010000175.1 GCA_947453015.1 Oxalobacteraceae bacterium
CCATCAAAGTTTTTATGTTTTGCTAGGTAATAAGCTGCACCCAGTAACATCGTCGTGTGACCATCGTGTCCGCAGGCGTGCATTTTTCCTGGGTTAGTCGATTTATGAGCAAACTCATTTAATTCCTGCAAAGGCAGTGCATCCATATCCGCCCTAAGTCCAACCGACCGTTTACTGTTTCCATTGGTGATAACGCCGATCACACCAGTGCCACCAAGTCCACGAATAATTGGGATGCCCCATTCAGTTAATTTCTCAGCGACCAGATCTGCCGTTTTAAATTCCTCATACGACAACTCAGGATTAGCATGAATAGCGCGTCGAATAAGTTTTAACTCATTCTGGAACTGCAGAATTGGATCAATCAGTTTCATTTTGAATGTCTCCTAGTAGCGAGATCGTAAATGCAGATATCGTAAGTAAACTACAGGCAAATAATTAAGCGTGTGTGTAATATTACCCGTAGTCGGCAAAGAGTCACAAAATTGCCAATCCAATAAAAAATCTCTCAAGCGGAGTAAAGAATGAGCACTCGTGTTGTTAGAGCCGCATGCCCGCATGACTGTCCCGATACGTGTGCCATGTTAGTAACAGTGAAAGATGGCGTGGCAACGGAAATACGCGGTGATCCAAACCATCCAAATACTGGCGGTACATTGTGTACCAAAGTGTCGCGTTACCTTGAGCGTACATATCATGAGGATAGGTTGTTGCATCCGCTTAAGCGCATAGGTAAAAAGGGAGAAGGCCGCTTTGAACAAATCAGTTGGGAAGAAGCGTTAACAACCATAACAAATCGCCTAAAAGAAATCGCGCTACAAGATTCGCGAGCCATACTGCCCTATAGCTATGCAGGGACTATGGGTGTGGTGCAAGGCGAATCCATGGCGATGAGATTTTTTAATAAGCTAGGTGCTTCAAAACTAGATAGAACGATTTGCTCTTCAGCGGGAGGTGTGGGCATTAAATACACCTTGGGCGCAAAGATGGGCATGGATACCGAGCAGTATGAAAACTCGAAAGTAATAATTATTTGGGGTGGTAATTCAGTCGGTTCAAATTTGCATTTCTGGACACGCGCTCAAGAGGCAAAGCGCAAAGGTGCAATTCTTGTAGCGATAGATCCGTACCGTTCTCTTACGGCTGAAAAATGCCAGCACCATATTCCAGTACTACCCGGTACCGATGCCGCACTTGCTTTAGGAATGATGCACATACTGATACGAGATGATTTGTTAGATCATGACTACGTAGAAAAATATACATTCGGATTCGATCAACTAAAAAATAGGGTGGCCGATTGGGCGCCTGAAAAAGTGGCAGAAGTCTGCGGCATTACAGTTGAGCAGATTGAAATGCTTGCCAAGCTTTATGGCGACACTGCCAAGAAAGGTGAGCCTGTAGCAATACGTGTTAACTACGGGGTACAGCGAGCACATGGTGGCGGCATGGCTGTTCGTAATATCGCCTGTTTACCTGCATTAGTCGGAGCGTGGCGTCATCCAGCGGGAGGCATATTGCTATCCTCCGGGGATACCTATCCCAAAAATGAGCACAAGCTCGCGCGCCCAGATCTGCAAACGGTAGATTCTTCTAAGCCTTCACGTACGATTAACATGAGTACCATAGGGGATGATTTATTAAAAAAATCCTCGACCGACTTTGGACCGGCCATTGAGGCCGTTATCGTCTATAACTCAAACCCCGTTGCGGTGGCACCAGAATCGGCAAAAGTCGCAGAGGGATTTGCGCGCGATGATTTGTTTACCGTAGTGCTTGAGCACTTTAAGACAGACACCGTCGATTACGCAGATATCGTATTGCCAGCAACCACTCAGTTGGAACATACCGATATCCATGCCACCTATGGGCATCTCTACATCATGGCGAATAATCCAGCGATAGCTCCGTTGGGTGAAGCTAAACCTAATAGTGAAATCTTTCGCTTGTTAGCTAAGAAAATGGATTTTGATGATCCATGTTTCAGCGATAGCGATGATGACATTGCTGAGCAGGCGTTTGATGCTAACCATGTTCACGCAATACACTTCGATTGGAAAAAATTAAAAAATGATGGCTGGATGCGCCTTAACGTAGCGGATGCCCCGTTTGCACAAGGTGGATTTAGAACGCCTTCTGGAAAGTGCGAGTTTTATAGTGAGCGAATGAAGGCGGATGGACTAGATCCACTGCCAACCTACATACCACCTTACGAATCAGTGGCCAGCGCTCCTGAGTTGGCTAAAAAATTTCCACTGGCGATGATATCGCCGCCTCAGCGAAATTTTCTCAATACTACGTTCGTTAATGTGAAAAGCTTGCGTAATACTGAAGGTGAACCACATCTGGAAATGAATCCTAATGATGCTAGTTCGAGAAATATCCTGAATGGTGATATGGTCAGAATTTTTAATGAGCGTGGTTCTATGCAAGCTAAAGTTCGGGTGACCGATAACGCTAGACCGGGCTTAGTCGTGGCTTTATCTATTTGGTGGAAAAAACTCGCATCCGATGGGAAAAATGCCAATGAACTTACCAGTCAACGGCTGACAGATATGGGAAGAGCGCCTACTTTTTATGATGTATTAGTCGAGGTAGAAAAAGTTTGATCACTAGTGCACTCATCAAACTCAGCTGACGTGAGTATTCGTGGCTTAAGATATTTACTGCGAGCGATGCTCGTTAGTTCGCTGGCCTTGCTCAGTGGTTGCGCTTCGCTTGGCTACTATGCCCAAGCTGCCCAGGGCCAGTTCTCACTTTTGTATAAGGCTAAGCCGATTAACGAGTGGTTGTCAGATTCTTTGGTGAATGAGAGCCTCAAAACTAAATTGAGGCGGGTGCAGCAAATACGTGAATTCGCCGTGCGTGAGCTTGGACTTCCAGATAATACAAGTTATAAAAATTACGCTGATCTACAACGACCGTTTGTCGTTTGGAATGTGGTTGCCACTCCTGAATTTTCACTCGTACCAAAGCAGTGGTGTTTTCCGATTGCCGGCTGTGTTGACTATCGCGGTTACTACGATAAAGAAGCCGCGTTGAGTTTCGCGGAAGACTTACGAAAAAAAGGCTTGGATGTTCGCGTAACAGGAGTTCCTGCTTATTCTACTTTAGGTTGGTTCAATGATCCTGTTCTCTCCACCTTCATTCATTACCCAGAGCCCGAAGTGGCGCGTCTTATTTTTCATGAGCTGGCGCATCAAGTAGCCTATGCAGCAGGCGATTCACCTTTTAACGAATCGTTTGCGACGGCCGTAGAAGAAGTAGGTCTTTCGCGTTGGCTCGATGCGCAAGGTGACGATACCATGCGTGATAGCTATCGCATATATAAAGGTAGGCGCGACGAATTTTTGGCGCTCTTGAATAACTATAGGGTGCAGCTTGAGGCTAACTACCAGCGACCTATTAGCGATGATGAAAAGCGTCAGCGTAAGTCAGAACTCATGCAGTCAATGCAGATTGATTATTCAGTGCTCAAGCAAACTTGGGGCGGTTATGCAGGTTATGACCGATGGTTCAATGAGCCGGTTTCAAATGCTCATTTCGCGTTGATTGCGACCTACAATGATTGGGTTCCCGAGTTTAAAGCCTTGCTGGCAGAGCAAAAAACTTTACCTGCTTTCTATGCAGCCGTTAAAGCGTTGGCGGATAGAGATTCATACACACGCCATCAGATGTTGGAGCGCTACAAACTCGTAGTGCATCAGTCAGCAGTAAGAAGCGAGTCAAATTACGCTGCTGCATCGCAATAAGAACACAATTTATTCCATTTGAGCTAGCATCAAGGCATATAAAAAAATGGCTTGCCTATTCGGTGACGGGCTACAGGAACCCGCTGGATATAAAGCCCTACAGACTAGGGGACTCAATGGACAAATTTTGGATCAAATCCTATCCCGCTGGTGTTCCAGCTGAGATTGATTTCACACGCTATCGGTCCCTAGTCCATTTAATGGACGAAGCATTCGGTAAGTTTGCGCAGCGAAACGCCTACGTATGTATGGACAAATTTCTAACCTATGCTGAGTTAGATGTTATGTCGAAAAAACTGGGTGCCTGGCTTCAAGCCCAAGGACTAGCTCCCGGTGCGAGAGTGGCGTTAATGATGCCGAATGTTTTGCAATATCCGATAGCGATCGCCGCCGTACTGCGAGCGGGCTATACCGTGGTGAACGTGAACCCGTTGTATACGCCGCGTGAGCTTGAACATCAACTACGAGATTCAGGTGCAGAAGCCATCGTGATTCTCGAAAATTTCGCGCATACGCTAGAAAAAGTCATTGCCAATACGCCGATAAAAATTGCGATCATAGCCAGCATGGGAGATCTGCTCGGGGGTTTGAAAGGCAGCTTAGTTAATTTCGTGGTTCGTAATATTAAAAAAATGGTGCCGGCCTATTCGCTGCCAAACGCGATACGTTTCAACAGCGTACTGACAGAAGCGGCCAGTATGACTTTACGGCCTATTGAGTTGGGTCATGACGATATCGCATTTCTTCAATATACCGGTGGCACGACCGGCTTATCAAAAGGTGCGATGCTTAGTCATCGCAACGTTATCGCTAAC
>CANGFL010000176.1 GCA_947453015.1 Oxalobacteraceae bacterium
ACTGTTTTGCTGTAATCAATCTCGCCCAACTTAGGAATACCAAACAGGCCTTGTGCTTTGAAATAGGATTCGAAGGCATCTATTTCTGCCTTGGTGCGGCCAGTGCCGTGGAAATAATCTATGGTTGCTTCGTCGACTGGGAAGAAGCCCATGGTGGCGCCGTATTCTGGTGCCATGTTAGCGATGGTAGCGCGATCAGTGAGTGACAATGACTGCGTACCTTCGCCGAAAAATTCGACAAACTTACCAACGACTTTTTCTTTGCGCAGCATCTCAGTGATAGTCAGCACCAGATCGGTGGCTGTCACGCCTTCGCGTAATACGCCAGTGAGGTTTACACCGACGACATCAGGAGTCAGGAAATACACTGGCTGACCCAGCATGCCTGCTTCCGCTTCAATACCACCCACACCCCAGCCAACTACACCTATGCCGTTAATCATAGTGGTGTGCGAGTCAGTACCGACCAAGGTATCAGGGTAATAAACGCCTTCACGATGGTGTACGCCGCGCGCTAAGTATTCGAGATTGACTTGATGAACAATCCCAAAGCCCGGTGGAACAACGCCAAACGTATCAAACGCTTGCATGCCCCATTTCATAAACTGATAGCGCTCGTTATTACGCTTGAACTCCAGTTTCATGTTGAGATCGAGTGCATTTTTATCGCGGAAGTGATCAATCTGCACCGAGTGGTCAACAACCAAATCGACAGGTACCAGTGGTTCGATGTTTTTAGGATTTTTCCCCATTTTGGATGCGACGCCGCGCATAGCAGCAAGGTCAGCCAAAAGAGGTACGCCAGTAAAGTCTTGCAGAACAACACGCGCTACGACAAAAGGAATTTCATCGGTTCGTGCTGCATTCGGTTTCCAGCTAGCGAGTTGACGCACATGGGCTTCAGTAACTTTTTTGCCATCGCAGTTACGCAGCACTGACTCAAGCACGATGCGAATAGAAACTGGCAGACGATCAATATCGATCCCGGTTGATTTTTTCAGTGCAGGCAATGAATAAAATTTACCTTTTTTGGTTCCGGAAATCTTGAATTCCTTGAGCGTTTTAAGCGTGTTATGCGACATGTGCACTCCTTGTTTTTAATCGTAATCTTGAATTAACGTTGGTAATTATTTGGTGCTTAACTTCGTCATGTGAGCGCACTGCTCACGTGAATTATTATTTTGCTCGCGCAACCGTTGTGCATTCACTCACGACGGGCGTTCCTTCTTGACCATCTAGCAGCATGGCTTTCGACGGTATGCTGATCCAAATCAGGCCGCTTTGAGGATGTTCGAAGCGGTTAACTCCCGTCGACGTTGCTACTCGCTGCATCCGGTATACGTAGCCTTGCCAAATCATTTCGATCACATTGTCTCTTCGGTGATCGCCTGCGATGGACATTCGTAAACCGTATTCGCAGATCAGGTCAGTTTGTGCAGCGTTAGCTACTCCGCTCAGCAATGAAGCAGTGACGACAAAAATTGAAATTAAATATCGCATGCTGCCTCCCTTGCACAACGTTTAGTTAAAGCAGTTCGTCCGCCTTTTCTGGCAACGCCTGCCCGGTTTGTTTGGCCCGCTTTAACACAGTCCAGTAATAGCGATAACTTGCCCGATCGTGTAGCTTACCTTGGTGTTGGATCGGCCCCCAATTATTTGCACGTGCTGCGAGCAAAATTGCGGCGGCGTCTTCTGTTTCATGCGCTGTTGGAGCAAAGGCTGCCAGTATCGGTTTGATCTGGTCAGGGTGAATACTCCACATGCGTTGGTAACCAAACTGTCGACACGCCAGAGTAGCATCGCTGGCGACCACCGACAGATCTCTAATTTCAGTGCATACATTATGCGATGCGACTTTGCCATGCGCGTGACAAGCCGCCGATATTTCTACTTTGGCACGCGTCACCAGCGGATGACTAAATTGGCCGGGGCTACGCATCGCATCGCCAGGCACAGCACCGAAGTGCGCCGAGACAAAATCCATCACGCCAAACGACAGGCACTCAATACCCGCCAACCCAGCAATATCCCACACCTGGTGCAGAGCCTGATGGGTTTCAATCAGAACATGAATCGGCAGCGCAGGGCGTCCTGCAGCTGATGCATGATGCACTATGGTTTTAACGGCTGATTTGAGCTGTGTGAGGCTTTCTACCTTGGGGATGACGAGGTAGGCCAGTTTGTCGGCGGCTAGTTTGCAGATAGTCGCTACATCGTGTTCGAAAAAAGGGCTATCCGCATCATGCACGCGTGCGCCTATGCGATTAAAACGATTATCTGCGCTAGAAAGAAGTTCGCCGACGAGTTTCGCATGTGCCGCTTCATTACCTGCAGCCGCACCATCTTCACAATCAAACGTAATATCGAATACGGGGCCAAGCTCTTGCTGAAGCGCGAGCGATTTGCGCATCAATTTTTCTGAGCCTGCGTAATGATCGCAGACCGGTATAGCAACCGGCTGGTGAGTACCCTGAAACAAAACCTCGGATGCGTGCATGAGGAAAGAGTAGGACAGTAGTGCGGGTTATTGAAGGCGCAGGAAGACCGTATGGCCTACCTGCGCGCAGTGGGATTAAGGCAGCAGGTGCTTAACGCCGTCTTTTTCTTCAGTCAGTTCTTTCAGCGTGAGGTTAATGCGCTCTTGTGAGAATGCGTCAATCTCAAGGCCTTGCACAATCGTATATTCACCATTGTGTGTGGTTACTGGAAAACCAAACATCACATCTTTAGGAATGCCGTAAGAACCGTCGGATGGAATTCCCATCGTGGTCCATTTGCCGTTAGTGCCCAGCACCCAATCACGAACGTGATCAATTGCAGCATTAGCCGCTGATGCTGCAGAGGAGAGTCCGCGTGCTTCAATAATTGCGCCACCGCGTTTGCCGACTGTCGGCAAAAAGACATCTTTGTTCCATGCTTCATCGTTGATCATGGTTTTGACTGATTTGCCCTCGATGGTGGCAAAACGGTAGTCAGCGTACATGGTGGGTGAGTGATTGCCCCAGACGCAGAGCTTTTCGATAGCCGCCACAGGTTTGCCCGTTTTTGCCGCCACTTGTGACAGTGCGCGGTTGTGATCGAGTCGCAGCATGGCGGTGAAATTTTTAGCAGGCAGGCTAGGCGCTGATTTCATTGCGATGTAAGCATTGGTGTTGGCTGGATTACCCACCACCAGTACTTTGACATTACGTGAAGCCACGGCATCCAGCGCTTTACCTTGAACAGTAAAGATCTGGGCATTCGCTTCGAGCAAATCTTTACGCTCCATGCCAGGTCCGCGTGGACGGGCGCCAACCAACAGTGCCACGTCAGCATCTTTAAATGCAGTCATTGGATCGGAATGCGCTGTCATGCCGGCCAACAGAGGAAACGCGCAATCGTCCACTTCCATCATCACGCCCTTGAGGGCTTTTTGCGCTTTTTCGTCGGGAATTTCTAGTAATTGAAGTATCACAGGCTGGTCTTTACCCAGCATATCGCCATTAGCGATGCGAAACAGTAATGAGTAGCCGATCTGGCCAGCGGCGCCGGTCACAGCGACGCGCATAGGGGCTTTAGCCATAGTGAGTCTCCAATCAGTCGAATAATGTGCAAATTAGGTAAGACCCTCTTTGGGAGGGTCCCAGCGTTGCTCGCGAGTTTAGGGGCAGGCCGGCACCTCTGTCAATGCGTATCTTATATCTTATATAAGACATATTACTGCACAATTTTCTGGACGTTGAATGGGTATCTGTGGTGAAATCTCCAGCTATGAGCCAATCAGTCACCACGCCAGCCGCTCCGGGTTCGGCCGCCAGTGCAGGCGGTCCTGGGGCAGCATCGCCCACCTTCAGCCCTTTGTATCAGCAAATTAAATCGCTGATCGTACAAAGTTTGCAGTCGGGTGAGTGGAAACCGGGTGAGTTAATCCCCAGCGAAGTTGAGTTAGCTTTTCGCTATAAGGTTAGTCAGGGGACGGTCAGAAAAGCCATCGATGAGCTCTCGGCTGAAAACCTAGTGGTGCGCCGCCAAGGCAAAGGCACCTTTGTCGCTACTCATCATGAGGCGCGCGTTCAATTCCGTTTTTTGCGCTTGTCACCCGATGGTGGCGAGGCACATCAACCTGAAAATCACATCATTGAAGTCAAGCGTATGCGCGGTCCCGCCGAAGTGGCGCGCGTGCTTGATATTAAGGCCGGCGATTCCGTAATTTTTATACGGCGTGTTCAGTTTTTCGATGCGGCGCCTATCATTCTTGAAGAGATCTGGCTGCCTGGCGCTATATTCAAAGGCTTAACGTCAGAGCGATTGGCCGAATACAAAGGGCCGATGTATGGTTTGTTCGAAACTGAATTCGGCACCCAGATGATACGGGCGTCAGAAAAGCTTAAAGCTGTGCCAGCGGATGCCACGGCAGCAGAATTACTTAAAGTACCGCTCGGTAGCCCGCTGTTAAACGTTGATCGCGTGGCTTACACCTATGGTGACCGGCCGGTCGAATTGCGACGCGCACTTTATGCAACCGAAAGTCACCACTATCACAATGAACTTAGTTAATGCGAAC
>CANGFL010000177.1 GCA_947453015.1 Oxalobacteraceae bacterium
GTACTCCCTAGACTAGATCAATGAAAGTTGATCCACTAAATGGTGTGGATTGGTTCGCACTGGCAAATTGCGTGCCTGACACAAAATTAATTCTGGGTGAGTAGTAATGATGCGTATCATTTTGAATCGTTTTGAATCAAACGAAAATTTGTTTATGTTGATTTCGCTCATCAGATAAATCTAGGTTGATAATCGACAAAAGTGATCGATGATCAATCATATTTTCTGACGAAGCTGACGGAATTTATTGACTAAAAATCTAGATTGAGATTTGAGCTGTGATTGAAGTAATCATGCCTAACCAAAAAATGGTTTTTAAGACAAATAAAAGTCTATAAAAGACAAAAATTGTCAGCTCGGTTGTTCGTCGTTCCAGAGCATTAGGTATGAGGGTTGATCTGTTGGATGGGGTGAACGATAAACTGTACTTAGGGGGGCTTTAAATCATCCGATTTTTTATCGTTTCTAATAAGAATCAAAATGCTAAAATATGCAAGTAAAGCGCTGGGCAAACATAAAACGCGACCGTACCTGAGTAAGTGACAAAGGGACATGATCCAACTTCCTGATTTACTCAGCCTCACGCATAGCAGCGCAGGTGCGCACGAACACTCGTTTTAAATCGGCATTACCCCAGAATTTTTCAAGTCACTACGAACGTTCATTTTCAGACCCAGGGTCTGGCACGGCATTAAGTAAGTATGCAAGTAAGGGCATTGTGATGAAGCAGCGGCAAAACCTGATGACTGGATATCAAGACACGGACGAAGTTCGTGCGCGTTGGGGTCGTCGGCTGCAGAGATTAGTTTTGATTACCGTATTTCTTTGGCTAGGCATCAAGGCGCTGTTCGCGGCACCGGGTAGTGCGTGGATTTGGGCTTTGGGGATTTACGTCGTTCTGGTGATATGCGCCCCATTTATCTTTGGCTGGTTTGGAAGTCGCCAGCGGCGTGGTTGGCGACGCGAAGGTGTTTTATTTGAGCCGAGTTTGCCCAGACCCGTTTCGGGCATCCCCGAAGACCATGAATGGACCATTGCATTTCATCCGGCGATACGGGTGCCACTGGCGGTGGTATTGATTGGTCTGATGTACTGGGTTGTCGTGCTCAATCAGATGCAGATGCCGGGTGAATGGCTCGTAGGTACGACGGTAGTGGCCATAATCAATTTATGGGCTTGGCGTGAACCTTTGATTCTCGTTCTTATAGTGGCCGTGGGTGTTTTGCTGCTCACCATTATTGGCTGGGTCGTCAGTAATCTTCCATGGGAAGGTATTGTGGCGGTAGTCATTCTGCTGGCTGGCCTCACGACCTACGGTGTGATTCTGCTGCGCAAGCGGCAATCTCAACAAGTGCGATAAGTATGAAAAAGCAACCAGGCGTTAATGGCGACTACATTATTCTCAGCAGAGAAGAACGCTTGTCGAATGCCACCATCCCAACACTGGTTAGTTTGGGCACGCCGGCCGCGGTGCAGACCCTGTACGCATTCAGTCCTGACCAAGGTCCCGCTGATTGGATCATGCCCTTGATTTTGTGGTTGTATGGATTAGTTTTTTGGTTCAACTCCGAAGGTTTTCAATTAGTCAAAGCCAAGCATTGGCAATGGACTGAAGAGGCGATTGAAGAACAGCAGCGCTACATGAGCGACACCCGTGTTGCTAGTCGACGTTTCTGGGGCCACTGGTGGGTACGGTTTCCGGTTGGTTTGCTGTTTTTGGGTGTTGGCGTGCAGGCGATGTTTAGCAAAGATTTCAGCGCGCAGTGGATTAGCTTTATTTTGCTGATGTCTGCCTTTGTGACACCGTTTGTCTTCATTGCAGAGTTGGCGATGCTGCCAGTGGCCATACTGATAGTGTTGGGATTGATGGCGGTGGTGACCTTCACTCCGACGTCGGTGATCATCATGTTGGCAGCACTAGGTTTGTTTGCGACTCTGGTGATGGCGCAAAATATTCGCGCCAAGCAGCCGCAAAAGAAACCCAAGAAAGAAGCCAAAAAGGAAGAGCCTGTTTTAGATAAACCGGCTGAGCCTGCCAAACCTGCATTGCCCGCTGCGGCCGTTCCCGCTCCCGCTGCAGAAGCGAGCGGTGATCCTGCCGTAGCCGAGTTACCAGCACCTAGCACCGATGCTCAGAATGCAGAAGCAACGCCTGTCGCTGAAGCCACGCCGCCTGAAGGTGATAAAGCGGCGGGTGATAGTGCTGCACCTGAGGCAGCGGCATCTGCGCCTGCAGCAGTCGAGACTACCGTCGCCCAGGAGGCGACAGCGGAAGCAGCACCCAAGCAAAACGCTTGATGTCGTCTGCTCACGTGTGAAATTAGTTTATCTTCGCAATCCCGCTATTCATTTCTAGTCCGCTAAAACGTCGGCTAAAAATCAACGCTCAAAAACAAACAAGCCCCCATAAAGGGAGCTTGATTTGAAATCATACGATTTGGTGCCTCGGGACGGAATCGAACCGTCACTCCTTTCGGAACCGGATTTTGAGTCCGGCGCGTCTACCAGTTCCACCACCGAGGCAGGAGCGGAATTCTACCAGAATTCAAATCATCGCTGATAGTTACGATGCTTACTGCATGTGCTGACCGCCATTAATCGCGATATTTGCACCGGTCAAAAAGGCGGCTTCATCAGAAGCGAGATACGCCACTAAGCCGGCGACTTCTTCGGGTTTGCCTAATCGTCCCATAGGAATCTGCGGAAGAATTTTCGATTCCAAGACTTCGGGTGCAATCGCTGTCACCATTTTTGTGCCGATATAGCCCGGCGATATGGTGTTAACGGTGACACCTTTGCGAGCGACTTCTAGCGCTAGTGCTTTGCTAAATCCATGCATACCTGCTTTGGCTGCGGAATAGTTGGTTTGACCAAAAGCGCCTTTTTGTCCGTTAACGGAGGAGATGTTAATGATGCGTCCCCAGCCGCGATCCGTCATACCATCGCATACAGGTTTCGTCATATTGAAGACAGAATCAAGATTGGTCTTCATCACTAAATCCCAATTAGTCGAATCCATTTTTTTGAAGGTCATATCGCGCGTAATACCGGCATTGTTAACCAGCACATCAACGGGGCCCATATCCTTCACCACTTTCGCAATGCATTCTTGCGCTGATTCAAAGCTAGCCACATCGCAGGGGTATGCGCGGAAGGTATAACCCTTCTGTTTCATTTCAGCGAGCCAGGCAGTGACTTTGCTATTCCCGGGTGAGTAAGTCGTCGCGACTTCGTATCCCATGTCAGCCATCTTCATGCAAATAGCCTCGCCGAGACCGCCCATACCTCCAGTGACTAAAGTAATTCTGCTCATGTCTTCTCCTGTTTATCTAAAATTATTTGTTTTTATGGGTTGTGTGACTGTCGTGTAGTCAGTAATGATTTAGCGCTCGATAGCGAGCGCTACGCCCATGCCGCCGCCGATACAGAGACTGGCAAGGCCACGCTTAGCATCGCGTCGTATCATTTCATGTAGCAAGGTCACCAAAATACGGCAGCCCGAGGCACCAATCGGATGACCAATAGCGATGGCGCCACCATTCACATTAATTTTGCTGGTATCCCAACCCATTTCTTTGTTAACCGCAATCGCTTGGGCTGCGAAGGCTTCGTTAATTTCCATCAGATCTAAATCGTTATGAGTCCAACCCGCTTTTTTTAAGCAGAGTTGACTGGCTGATACTGGTCCCATACCCATAATGCTCGGGTCGAGTCCGGCCGAAGAATAAGCGCGTATTTTTGCAAGAGGCTTCAAACCAAGCTCGCTGGCTTTTTGCGCGCTCATCAACATCACTGCCGCCGCGCCGTCGTTCAGACCTGAAGCATTTCCTGCAGTGACTGAGCCCTCTTTAGAAAATGCTGGGCGTAGTGCAGACAAACCATCGAGGGTGCTGCCATGTTTGATGTATTCATCACTATCGAAAAAGGTACTGCCTTTTTTGCTGGTGATCTCTACCGGCAAAATTTCATCCTTAAATTTCCCAGCTTTTTGTGCGGCTTCTGCTTTGTTTTGTGAGGCTAGCGCGAACTCATCTTGTTCTGTGCGAGAGATGTTAAATTTTTTCGCAACGTTTTCTGCGGTGATACCCATGTGGTATTGGTTATAGACGTCCCATAAACCATCCACAATCATCGTATCAACGAGTTTCGCATCACCCATGCGGAAACCATCGCGAGAATTATTTAAAACATGCGGCGAGGCGCTCATGTTCTCTTGGCCACCCGCAATGATGATGTCGGCATCACCACAACGAATTGCTTGAGCCGCTAAGTGAGTAGCTTTGAGACCACTGCCGCACACTTTATTGATGGTGATACCAGGAACGCTATTCGGTAGGCCACTTTTAATCACGGCCTGACGCGCCGCATTCTGGCCCACACCGGCGGTCAGTACCTGACCCAAAATAACTTCATTAATGAGCGTGGGATCGATACCAGCTTTTTGCACTAAGCCTTTGATGACATGAGCGCCTAATTCTGAAGCGGCAATCTTAGCGAGTGTTCCACCAAATTTACCTACGGGGGTTCTGCTGGCTGCGAC
>CANGFL010000178.1 GCA_947453015.1 Oxalobacteraceae bacterium
CACTACTCGCGCTACCGCATCAACAATAGGCATATCGATATGATGTTGATGAGCGATGGCGCGCACAGCTTGTACACATCGCACGCCTTCAGCGACATGGCCTAATTCGGTAACGATGTCTTGCAATGATTTACCGGCTGCTAAACCTAATCCCACTTGTCGGTTGCGTGATAAATCACCGGTGCACGTTAAGATCAAATCACCCATGCCAGTGAGCCCCATGAAGGTTTCGCTGCGTCCTCCGAGTACAACACCAAGGCGGGTAATTTCAGCCAGGCCTCGGGTAATTAATGCAGCGCGTGCATTCATACCTAAACCTAATCCATCAGCAATGCCGGTGGCGATAGCGAGAATATTTTTTACTGCGCCACCGACTTCTACACCAATCACATCATCGGTCGCGTACACACGCATGCTGCCGCTATGAAAGGCTGAAACAACACGCGCACATAATTCATTACTGCTTGAACCTATGCTCAACGCACACGGCAAACCGCGTGCCACTTCTAACGCAAAGGATGGGCCGGACAATGCGCCTACGGGCAGAGTGTGTGGAAGTATTTGTTGTACTACCTGATGCGGCAGTAATGCGCTGTCTTGTTCAAAACCTTTGCATAACCAAACTAGGTTTTCGATTGCGCATGAGCGTAATTCATTGGCGATAGGGCGCAAACCGGATACGGGCGTGGCAACGATTAATAACCCGCCTTTGGCATGCTCAACTGCTTGCGAAAAATCGGAACTGAGTTGTAGTGATTGCGGCAGACGAATACCTGCCAGATAACGCGCATTTTCTCGGGTGGTTGCGATTGCATGAACGAGTGATGCATCACGACTCCACAGCGTGACTTGATGTCGCTCTGCCAGTGTTACTGCGAGCGCTGTACCCCAGGCGCCGGCCCCGAGTAATGTGATGTTCATGGGAATGGAGAGGGCTTATTCGCCCCAAACCTCGAGGGCTTTGATATAGCCAATATCGCCATCGCGATGTTTGACTTTGATCCAGCCTGATGCAGGCGGCTCGGCCAGCTCTAACACCACGCCTTTGGCGGCATGAAAAATGATGGGAGCGCTCTCGCTAGCTGAAGCACGTGCACTGGCCTGGGTGACTTCAACCACGACCGTGCGCTGCGCTGCTAAGGAACGACTTTCCATCCAACTCAACTCGCCTGCTGCATCACGCACGCGCACCCAATCGCCATTGGCGAAAACGATTTCCACCGGCATGCCAATGGGTGCCACGTGCATCTTGCGCGATTTTTGTGTTGGCGCGTCATACATGATGGCTGGCCCGGGCCCCACGGATTTGAAATCAATCGCGCTACTCTCAGCACTAATGAGTATCAAACCAACTGCAACGCTAAGCAGGGAAACGAGCCGCATGATGATTAGTGCTTAGCTGCTGCAGATTCTGCAATAGCTTGTTTGCGCTGTTGATAAAACGCTTCGAAATTAATTTCGTTGAGATGAATCGGTGGAAAGCCTGCACGTGTAATCGTGTCAGCGATATTCGCGCGCAAATAGGGATACAAAATGTTAGGGCAAGAGATGCCGAGTATCAGCTCCAACTGTTCGTCGGGAACATTGCGCACTTCAAAAATACCTGCTTGTTTACCTTCAACCAAAAACGCAATCTTGTCTTGAATTTTTGCAGTGACGGTAATGGTGATGGTGCCTTCGTGAATGGATTCAGCAAGGGTTTCAGAAGCGATGTCGATCGCCACTTCGATGCTCGGTGCTTCCTGCTCGAGAAAAATCGCAGGCGAATTTGGCTGCTCCAGCGACATATCCTTTAAATAAACGCGTTGGATATTAAAAATTGGTTGCTGATCGGCAGCTTGGTTTTGTTCAGACATGAAACGCTTTCGTCAAAGTGAATAAATACGCAGGGCTATTAGGCCTGCAATAAAGGATCAAGCTTGCCTTCGCGGTCGAGCGCTGACAGATCATCAAAGCCACCCACATGAGTGTCGCCAATATAAATCTGTGGCACGGTACGACGACCGGTTTTTTCCATCATCAAGGCGCGTTGCTCAGGATCGAGATCGATACGAATTTTTTCGATCTCATCGATGCCCTTGGCTTTCAATAAACGCTCCGCCATATTGCAGTAGGGGCAAACGCCGGTGCTGTACATCAAAACTCGTGCAACCATCGCTGAGTACTCTCTTTCTTAAATTCCGTTAGCGACAGGAAGACCCTGGGAACGCCATTCGGTGTATCCGCCATCGAGTAAGTAGACCTCGTTGAATCCTGCGCGCCTCAATTCAGCCGCCGCACGCGAAGCGCGAACTCCGCTCTGACAAATCACCAGCACAGGATGAGCTTTGTCGAGCTCGCCGACTCGCTTATCAAGATCATCGATAGGAATATTTTTTGAATCACGCAGATGTCCTGCGCTGAATTCGTCAGACTTGCGTACGTCGACGATGGATACCTTGCTTTTGTTGAGCAGCTGAATTGCCTGCAAGGTGGATAGGGAATGCTTGCCGCGGGTTAAGCTGGGCCAGGCCAACGCGCCCCCAGATACCAGAGCGAGCAAAATGAGCCAGATATTGTCAATCAAGAATTTCACGAAGATCCCATCGTCACCATCAAGCGTGCCATTATAAAATAGAAGGCTGAAATAATTCAGCGCGGCTTTAATGCCGTTTCTCTACTCCGCAGATTGTTGACCACTAATGTACAAGATTGTCTTCATGCGCCATGGTGAATCCACCTGGAATCGCGAAAATCGCTTCACTGGCTGGACTGATGTTGACCTGACCGATAAAGGCGAGGAAGAAGCACGCCACGCCGGCCGCCTGCTCAAAGAAGCAGGTTTGAGCTTTGATCTTACCTACACCTCGGTGCTGCGCCGGGCGATTCGCACTCTGTGGATCACGCTCGACGAAATGGACCTGATGTGGCTGCCCACAGTGCACAGCTGGCGTCTGAATGAACGTCATTACGGCGCACTGCAAGGCTTAAATAAGACGGAAACGGCCGCTCAATACGGCGACGATCAGGTCTTGGTCTGGCGACGCAGCTACGATATCCCGCCCATGCCTTTAGACCCATCGGATGAACGCGCCTCGTTTCATGACGCGCGCTACGCCGGGTTGAGTCGTGAACAGATTCCACTGACTGAATGTCTGAAAGACACGGTTGTGCGAGTAATGCCGTTCTGGACCGAATCGATCGCCCCCGCTATACGCAGCGGCAAACGCATCCTAATTTCTGCTCACGGCAACAGCTTGCGCGCGCTGATTAAGTCACTTGATGGCATCAGCGATCAAGATATCGTCGGATTGAACATACCTAATGGTCAGCCGCTGGTGTACGAGCTGGATGCTGACCTGCGCCCGATTAAGAGCTACTACCTCGGTGATGCATCGGCTATCGAGGCCGCGATGCAAGCTGTCGCTAGTCAGGGTAAAGCGCGCTAAGCAACGAATGCCATTCATCCGCAGGGCGCTCACGTTCTGGATCGCAGCCACCTTGGCTGCGTCATCAGCTATGGCCGAGCCATCGGCCAAATCACTAGAACGTAGCCGACAAAAAGAAACCGCCGAACAAGAACGGGCGGAACTTCGCAAGAAACTGTTGACTCTAAAGGAAGACATCGGCAAAACCGAAAAGGCGCGCGGACATGCGGCCGATTCGCTAGCTGCCTCCGAAGCGGCGATATCGAATGCCAATCGTAGCCTGCGTGAACTCGCTGCTGAACAAGAAAGAACCAAAAAACGTCTGGAGAAATTGTCAGTCAGTCAGGAAGCATTAGAGACAGCGGTCGCTCAACAACGTAATCGACTCGAAAAAATGCTGCGCGGGCAGTATGTCGGCGGTCAGGATGATCGTGTAAAGCTGCTGCTATCGGGTGACAACCCGAATCGCATCGCACGCGAGCTGCGCTATCTGGGCTATGTGTCGGCAGAACAGTCGAAAGCGATCGACATACTGCAGCAAAATCTGGCGGCCATCGAAGCTAATAAGTTGGATGCGGAAGAAGCACGCAACGCACTCGAAGACATCGCTGACGAGCAGCGCGAGCAAAAAGCGCTACTCGAAAAAGAAAAAAACAAACGCAAGGCACTGCTATCGCAACTATCGACTCAGCTCAGCTCGCAGCGTAAGCAAGCCGGCAATCTGTCGCGCGATGAAGAGCGACTGTCGTCATTGGTTGAAAAACTCGCTACGTTAATTGCACAACAACGCAAAGCTGAAGAAGAAGAGGCCAAGCGACGGGCGCGCGCCAAGGCTGAGCAGAAAGAAAAACTAGCGGCTAAAGGGCGTGCAGCTGACAAATCTGCCGAGCGGCCAGAAACCAGCCCTCCTAAAGCCGCCAGCAAGACGGTAACTGAACCCGAACCACCGCCAGCCAGCGATGGCAGTGGATTCGCCAGCATGAAGGGCAAGCTCAGACTGCCGGTTAAAGGTGAGCTGGCGGCCAGTTTCGGCGCGCGTCGTGCGGACGGCCCTAACTGGAAAGGCTTGTTCATCAAGGCATCTGAGGGGGCGGAGGTGAGGGCAGTCG
>CANGFL010000179.1 GCA_947453015.1 Oxalobacteraceae bacterium
ACCCTGGCTGGCGTCGTTCTATCGGTAGTCTTCAATACCATACGACTCCAAGTCATTAATCAGTCTGAAGAAATCAGTGTTTCGCGTCTGCTGGGCGCCACCGATGCCTTTGTCTCACGTCCCTTCTATTACGCTGGTGGCCTGCTCGGGTTGGCCGCAGGTAGCCTCGCGCTTGCGGGGGTATTTGGCATATTGGCACTATTAAATACCCCGATACGCGAACTAGCGACCCTCTACGGCTCGGCATTTCAGCTCGAGCCCTTAAACGTAACTACCAGTGCGTTACTGCTGGTGGCCAGCATGATGCTGGGGGTAATCGGCGCCATGCTGTCCGTCAGACGGGCCCTGCGCGAGTCAGACTAAGTTGCTGACTAAGATTTAAGCTTCAGTCTTAGCCTTAACAGGCAAAACGCAATTTATATTTCTATTTTTCTATCATAATCTTCTTGATGGCTCGCTTAGCACTCTATCCCTGAGAGTGCTAAAATTAGGGTCATATGGGCGTGGATGGTCATTCAGACACCAAGCCCAACGGTCTAATCAAGGAGAATCCATGTCTGCTTTGTCCGCTTCGTCAGCACTTGTGCCGGCTGGTAGTCAGCCGCTGGCTTTAGGTTTTCCCGTCAACCTCGGGAATATCGAAGCTTATATTTCTGCGGTCAATCATCTGCCACTGCTCACGCAAGAAGAAGAGCTGTCACTTGCTCGTCGCCTGCGTAACGACAATGATCTGGCCGCTGCACAAGCGCTGATCGTTTCTCACCTGCGACTCGTGGTTTCAATCGCACGCGGCTATCTCGGTTATGGCTTGCCTCACGCCGACCTTATTCAAGAAGGTAACGTCGGTTTGATGAAAGCGGTAAAACGTTACGACCCTGAACAAGGTGTGCGTCTGGTTTCGTATGCGATGCATTGGATCAAAGCAGAAATTCACGAATATATTTTGCGTAACTGGCGTATGGTCAAACTGGCCACCACCAAAGCTCAGCGCAAATTATTTTTTAATCTGCGTAGTCACAAGCCAGGCTTGGATGCGATGACGCCTGATCAGGTTGACGACTTGGCTGCAACGCTAAAGGTCAAGCGCGAAGAAGTCATCGAAATGGAAATGCGCATGGCTGGCCGCGATGTGGCTCTTGAAGCGCCTACCGATGATGAAGATGATCACTACGCACCGATTTCTTATTTGTCGGCCGAGCATTCAGAACCACACAAAGTACTTGAAGCTAAACAGTTCGATCACTTGCAGTCAGAAGGCTTGGAAGCTGCACTGGCTAAACTAGATGATCGCTCACGCCGTATTGTCGAAGCACGTTGGTTGGCAAATGATGATGGATCGGGCGCAACGCTGCATGAGTTAGCTGATGAGTTTGGCGTTTCCGCTGAACGTATTCGTCAAATTGAAACTGCTGCTATGAAAAAAATGAAAACGTCGTTAGCCGAGTATGCATAACGCTGTAATGGCATAAAAAAAGCGTCCGCAAGTCGGGCGCTTTTTTATTTTGGCGATCAGTACGAAGCATCACCGAATCGCATCATCTTAGGCAGCATTCCCCGCTAATAAGCGCTGCAAATCCTTCTGCAAGCCATCACCGCCTTGACCATGCCTGACAAACAAACGTATGCGACCCTGATCATCAAACACATAACTACCTGCGGTGTGATCAATGGTGTAGCTCTTGCCATCTTTACTCGGAACTTTTTGTGCAAACACTTTGAAGTCTTTTGCGACTTTGTCGATGACCGCTTGCTCGCCCCACAGACCCAGAAAACTAGAATCAAAGGCAGGTACAAAGCCAGCCATTAACTCAGGCGTATCACGCTCGGGATCCAAGGTAATGAAAATCACCTGTAAACGCTCTGCCTCAGAGCCTAAAGCTTTCTTAATGCCTGCTAACTCAGACAAGGTGGTTGGGCACACATCCGGACAGTGGGTATAGCCAAAAAAAACAACGACGACTTTGCCTTTGAAATCGGCCAGCGTGCGTGGTTTTCCGTTGTGATCCGTCAGCGAAAAACCTTTCGCGTAATCCAAGCCGGTGATATCGGTATTAGCGAAAGGGACTTTGGGAGTCTGAGGCTTTTCACAGGCTGTTAAAGCCAAGAAGCAACACAGCCATAAAAGAAAATGTCGCATAGAGAATGTAGCTTGTTGGATCAGTAAGGCAAGTAATGATCGATTAGCAAAGCAGCGAACAGCAACGAGAGATAGATGATGGAATACGCGAAGGCTTTGCGCGCCAACAGATCATCATAGTGACGCCAGATACGCCATGCGTACCAAAGAAAAATTAAACCTAATACAGAAGCGCTGATGAGGTACATGAGGCCACTCATGCGAACAGCGTAAGGAAGCAAAGAAGTTGCTACCAAAATGATTGTGTACAACCACACATGAAAACGCGTGAACTCCATGCCATGCGTAATGGGTAGCATAGGCAAGCCTGACTTCGCGTAATCATCACGACGATACAGTGCCAAAGCCCAAAAATGCGGCGGGGTCCAAACAAAAATAATCAGAACCAGTATCCACGCTTGCATCGTTACGTCATTCGCGATGGCAGCCCAACCTAAGGCCGGCGGCATCGCGCCCGACAAACCACCAATCACAATATTCTGCGGTGTCGCAGGTTTGAGAATGATGGTGTAGATGACTGCATAGCCAACAAAGGTAGCGAATGTCAGCCACATCGTTAGCGGATTCACCAGGTTGTACAGCACCCACATGCCAGCGCCACCGATCACACCTGAAAATGCGAGTGTCTGTACCACGGTAATTTCGCCACGCGCCATAGGGCGACGCGCGGTGCGTGCCATACGTGAATCGATTTCGCGCTCAACCAAGCAGTTAATCGCAAAAGCTGCACCTGCCAACAACCAGATACCCACCGTGGCAGCGATCAGCAAGCGCCAATCGGGTAATCCCGGCGTGGCAAGGAACATCCCAATCACGGCGCAAAAAACGGCCAGCTGGGTAACCCGCGGCTTGGTCAGCGCCCAGTATTGAGCGATTCGATTTTGCTGGATGGTCAGGGTGGTCATGGAATGAAACTTAGGCTGGAAAAGTACTCACTGAGCGAGGCTCGTAGTCAGCGCTTTTCGTAGAAAAAACAATGAGATAGTTTAGCATGACGAGCAGGATTAACAGCGCTGCCGCACCTGCGTTATGCACGACGGCGAGCGCCAGTGGCCAATCCAACAAGACCGTGGAAATACCCGTGGCTAACTGAATCAAAATCACCCAAGAAATTGCTCGGGAGACGGTGCGTAAGCCTTCGATTTTGCGCGCCCTATGGCTGGTCCAAGCCACCACGGCGACAACAATCAGGGCAAAGCTGCGATGCGCCCAATGAATCGCAACTAATGCACCAAATGGCAGATAGTCGCCGGCCGAGGTCATTCCCAGATGACGCCACAAACTGAAGCCATGCGCCCAATCCATCTCAGGCATTAACGATCCCTGACACAAAGGGAAACCTCCACAGGCCAACGCTGAATAATTTGTGCTGACCCAACCCCCTAAAGCAATTTGCATAAACAAAACCACTAACGCCAGCAACGCTGGACCACGCATAGCCGCAGCATCGCGATGAACCATAGCCAGCGGATTTTGTCGCATGGCGTGCCAAGTCAATAACGACAGCAACGACATACCCAACAAGAGATGAATCGTCACAATCACTGGCTGTAGTTTTAGCGTGACTGTCCATGCGCCAAAGGCTCCCTGAACACAAACAAACAGCAGCAACAGTGCAGGCAATCGTGGCGAATAGCGACGATCTGTGAATTGTTCTTTTTGATCTGTGAATTGTTCCGTTGTTTGTCGTGACAAGCGCCACGCAATCAGCAACGTAGCAATGATCAACACACCCACACCCATCGCTAGGTAGCGATGGATCATTTCTATCCACGCTTTAAAAACCGTTACTGGGCCAGTTGGCTGTAATGTTTGAGCCGCATTGATTTCTTCGTGAGCTAAAAAAGGATTCGCTTCACCGTAGCAGCCTGGCCAATCGGGACAACCGAGTCCGGAATCGGTTAAGCGAGTAAACGCGCCAAAAACAATTAAATCAAACGTAAAAAAAACCATTACCCATGCCAGCTTACGATAGCGATCGCTACCGCGCGACAAATACACCAACGTCGCGGGCACTAAAGCCACCAATAAACCTTTAAGGGCTAAGACGATCCACATAGCATTAGCCTATGCTGGAAGCTTTGAGCAGGCGACTAATATCTTTTTTAATTTTGTTAGCGTCGGGATCTTTGGGGAAACGCATCATCAAGTTACCTAATGGATCAATCATATAGAGATGATCGCTCGCTTTGGTGCCTTCCGCTACGGGCAACCAAGCAGCCAATTTTTGCGCATCGACACGTAAAAACTGTGTGCCATCATATTCTTTCATTTGCGCGATATCGAGCGGAGCATCATCGGTGATCAACCATACGCGTTCAATGCGATCCATCTCTTTACCTTGCGTTAAGCGCAGCTGACGCATGTAATAC
>CANGFL010000180.1 GCA_947453015.1 Oxalobacteraceae bacterium
TATTAAATTATTTACGGACCTTGACTGCGAACAGGCCTTGTGGGCGTATCAGCAAAATCAGGATGACTATCGACAGCGTCATGACTTTGGCGATCGAGCCCGTCATGAAGAATTCAGAGGTTGACTGTGTTTGTGCAATCGCGAAGGCTGAAACAATCGTGCCTACTAAGCTTTGCGCACCACCAAACACAACGGTCAAGAAGGTATCAACAATGTAGAGCGAACCCGAGGTTGGGCCAGTCGAACCAATGGTCGTAAACGCTGCGCCTGCTACACCCGCCACACCGCAACCGAGTGCAAACGTAGTACGGTCAACTTTGCGAGTGTTAATACCAACAGCGCCGGACATCAAACGATTTTGCATCGTTGCGCGAACTTGCAAGCCCCAACGCGAACGATATAAGAGAATAAAAATGGTACCGGTCAAAACAGCAGTCATCGCCATGATGAACAAACCATTAAGTGGAATATCAACACCTTCGAACGGTTGCACCGAACCCATCAACCAATCAGGGAGAGTTGCGGTGACTTCTTTAGGTCCGAAAGTGGAACGGAAAATTTGCTGCATGATCAGCGACAAACCCCAGGTCGCTAACAGCGTATCGAGTGGGCGCTTATACAGTTTGCTGATCATTAGGCGCTCGACCCAGTAACCAACAAAATAGGCCACAAGAAAGGCCATTAAAATCGCGCCGAAAAAGTAGTACGGTTGCAAAGCAGGAGCATAGCTCGTGGTTAATTTCGAGAGCAGATACGTGGAATACGCACCGATGGTTAGGAATTCTCCGTGCGCCATATTGATCACACCCATCTGACCAAAAATGATCGCTAATCCCAGCGCCATAAGTAACAGCACGCAGAAAACGGATAAGCCGTTAAACCCTTGCATCATCAAGATGCCGCCAAATTCAGATAACCATTCCATGATGACTCCTTAAATACTGCTTACTTGCTTCAACCGACCAGAATTTCTTTATGAATCAACTTTCAGGATGGCCGACCGGGGCCGAAGCCCCGATCCTGCCAATCCGTACTACCGGTTACTGATAACCCTTAGGGAAAGGATTTGGCTCGATCAGATCAGATTCATAAACGACTTTGAACTGACCGTTTTTCTGAATTTGACCGATACGAGTTTTCGACCACAGGTGATGATTTTCATGCAGCTTCACGTAGCCTTCTGGGGCTGTTTTGAGTTCGATGCCAGGTGATGCAGCAACTACTTTATCTACATCGAAGCTACCTGCTTTTTCAACAGCCGCTTTCCACAACCATGGACCCAAATAACCCGCTTGAGTTACATCGCCGATAACTGAGTTAGCGCCGTACTTCGCTTTGAACGCTTCAACAAATTTCTTGTTGTTGCCGTTGTCCAGCGATTGGAAGTATTTCATCGATGAGTAAAAGCCTTCAGCGTTCTCACCACCAACGCCAAGCATTTCGTCTTCAGTTACTGACAGTGTCAGAACGATCTGAGTTGCGCCAGTCACACCAGCGGCTTTGAGCTGCTTGAAGAATGCAACCGTCGAACCACCAACAACGTCAACGAATACAACGTCAGGCTTTTTCAGTTTGATCTTGTTGATCAAGGAACCAAACTGTGTATTACCTAGTGGGTAGTACTCTTCACCAACGACTGAACCTTTGATCACGTTCTCGATGTGTTTACGAGCGATCTTGTTCGAGGTACGTGGCCAGATGTAGTCAGAGCCAACCAAGAAGAAGGTTTTCGATTTTTTCTCTCTTACGACCCAATCCAAACCTGCCAGAATCTGTTGCGTTGCTTCTTGACCGGTGTAGATCACGTTCTTTGATTGCTCCAGACCTTCGTAGAACGTTGGGTAGTAGAGCAAACCATTTTCTTTTTCAACGACTGGCAACACCGCTTTACGTGAAGCGGATGTCCAGCAACCGAAGATGGTGGCTACACGATCGCTCACCAGTAATTTCTTCGCTTTTTCTGCGAAAGTTGGCCAGTCAGATGCGCCATCTTCCTGAATAACTTTGATCTTGCGACCTAAAATACCGCCCATGGCGTTGATCTGGTCAATCGCCAGACGCTCGGCTTGAATTGCACCAGTTTCACTGATGGCCATCGTGCCGGTAGCCGAGTGCAACTGACCAACGATAACTTCGGTATCAGTAACAGCAAGTTTGGTAGTGTTAACAGCGGCGGTCGCTGGTGGAGCGGCAAAGCTCAAACCTGGCAAGGCAACTGCTGATACTGCAGCAAGGCCTTTCAGTACACTGCGGCGTGACTTTGATTTCAATTGATCAGACATGAAAATTTCCTTTCAGACGAGGGCAACACAGGGACAAAAAAACTACGGCACGTGGCTAGACGCACTGACAAACCGCCACGTGGACAAGATTCATCGGGATCGCAAAGCTTGGATTGGACTGTAGGTATGCTGTCGCGACGCAGCAATACGGTGTTTGACGTATGCACTGCATCAGGGCGCAGAAGAGCCGTTTCGATTGCGCCGTATAACTGATCTTCATGCGATTGATATCGCGAAGACGCACCATGGACGAGCACAGGGTGACTCTGAGCTTTGGCTAGTTTTGCCTCATTACGGCGCACCGTTCGCACTTAAGTAGTGCGAACTTAATCAACTCAGATGGTGGTGAAATCAATCTCGCTAGCATCTACGTCAAATGACGTAGGTCGCGCATAGCACTCTGCTATTAAGCATTCAAGTAGATTCCCGCTGGCTTAGAATTTGCTGAGAAGTAATAATCGCTAATGCCAGCAAAGAGCCATATAGCTTGGCTTCCCGGGCAATCAACCGTGATCATCCACTTGGAGCATTTTTGAATTCCACCTCGTTACAGCGCATCGTCAAGAGCCGACGGGACTACAACACCTGGGTAGCGAATGAAACCTTGGAAGATTACGCACTGCGCTACACGCCGCAAAGTTTTCGCAAATGGTCTGAATTCAGAATCGCCAACACCGCGTTAGGTGCCGTGTCTTTCCTCGCGTTAGAAGCGATTGGTGCAGCGATCACCATGAGCTTTGGTTTCACCAATGCGATGTGGGCAATTTTGATCGTCTCTGCCGTGATTTTTTTATCTGGCCTACCGATCAGCTATTACTCAGCAAAGTACGGCGTTGACATTGATTTGCTCACGCGCGGCGCTGGATTTGGTTACATAGGATCGACGCTCACCTCACTCATTTATGCGAGCTTCACGTTTATCTTTTTTGCCATTGAAGCATCCATCATGGCGCGCGCTATTGAGTTGGCATTCGGTTTACCAATTGCCTGGTCTTACATCGTTTCATCAATAGTGATTATTCCATTAGTGATGCATGGCGTCACACTCATAGGAAAAATACAAACGTGGACCCAACCGGTCTGGTTAGTGCTGATGATCTTGCCGTTTGCCGCCGTGTTGTATCAAGATCCTGACGCGCCTAATCGACTGATGCATTACACCGCTGGCTTAAGTAACGGCAATCAATTTGATTGGGTTTTATTTGGATCGGCCGCTACGGTTGTTTTTTCATTGATCGTGCAAATCGGTGAACAGGTTGATTTTTTACGCTTCATGCCTGAAAAGAAGGAAAGCAATCGAGTACGCTGGTGGACTGCGTTAGTACTCGCTGGTCCAGGCTGGGTATTGATGGGTGTAGTAAAAATGTTAGGCGGCGCCCTACTCGCTTTTCTGGTGATTGAACACGGTTTGAGCACCGAGCAAGCTATCGAACCCACACAAATGTATTTAGTTGGCTTTAGCTATGTCTTTAACAATCAAGTATTAATTACCGCCGTGGTAGCCGTGTTCGTGATTGTGTCGCAAGTAAAAATTAATATCACGAATGCCTATGCTGGATCATTAGCGTGGTCAAATTTTTTCTCGCGTCTCACCCATAGTCATCCGGGGCGTGTGGTCTGGGTTGTGTTCAACGTGCTGATCGCCATCATGCTGATGGAAATGGGTGTGTTCGATGCGTTGAAAGAAGTACTAACGCTGTACTCCATGGTGGCCATCTCGTGGATAGGCGCTGTACTCGCCGACTTGTTAATTAATAAGCCGCTGGGCTTATCGCCCAAACATATCGAATTCCGTCGCGCTCATTTGTATGACATCAATCCCGTGGGCGTTGGATCGATGCTTACAGCTACCCTACTGTCCACACTGGCGCTATCCGGATTGTTTGGTGCATTTGCTGTTGGCATGGCGCCCTTTATTGCTCTACTCACCGCTTTAATCGTAGCGCCTATCATTGCATTACTTACTGATAGCCGTTACTACACAGCGCGCGAGCCTGAACCTACGTCAACAACAGGTAAGCAGCAATGCGTGATCTGCAGCAATCACTTCGAATCTCCCGATGTGACTCACTGCCCAGCCTACGCCGGCACCATCTGCTCACTTTGCTGCTCGCTTGATGCGCGCTGCAATGATCGCTGCAAAACAAACGCGACATTGATGGAACAATGGAATCATTGGTTCAGCTTGTTCATACCGAAATTTTTGCAAAATCGTCTGCACAGAA
>CANGFL010000181.1 GCA_947453015.1 Oxalobacteraceae bacterium
TAAACGTGTGGTCTCTGACAGATTGTCATCATCCAGCTGGAATGGTGGTGTCACCGAAGGATTCAGCACTTCAAGCTCGTGACACAAAACTTCAATTTTTCCAGACTTCAGACCAGTATTTTCTGTGCCCACAGGACGCGCACGCACCAAACCAGTAATGCGCAAACAAAATTCATTGCGAACAGACTCAGCGCTTTTAAACATCTCTGCGCGATCGGGATCACACACCACTTGCACCAAACCTTCGCGGTCGCGCAAATCGATAAAAATCACTCCACCGTGATCACGACGACGGTGTACCCAGCCACACAGGCTAACCGTTTGACCCATTTGCGCCTCAGTCGTTAGGCCGCAGTAATTTGTACGCATTGACATAGTGTTCAGTCTCAGTTTCGTTGTTACTAGAATTAATGAATCTCGCGAAAGCTCAATGTTCAGAGGGCTTTGCGGGTGTAATTGTTTGATCCGGTTTTTTATTGGCACCAGGAGCGACAACGCCCATAGACACAATGTATTTCAGTGCTTCATCCACGCTCATAGAAAGCTCGATCGAATCTTCGCGCTTAAGCATGAGAAAAAATCCTGAGGTTGGGTTAGGTGTGGTGGGTACATAGACGCTAATGTAATCACCCATCAAGTGGTTCTTAACATCACCACCCGGCACACCCGTCTGAAATGCAATCGTCCACGAACCTTCGCGCGGATATTGGATCAGTACTGCTTTTCGAAATGCATTACCTGACGATGAAAGCAAGGTATCGGATACTTGCTTAACGCTGGAATAAATAGAATTAACTACCGGGATGCGCTGCAACAGCCATTCCCATAAATTGAGTAATCGCGTGCCAATGAAATTTTGTGTCACCAAGCCTGTGACAAAAATAATCACCAAGGTCAATATCGTGCCAATGCCCGGCAAATTAAACCCAAATAAAGATTCGGGTCTGAGCGAGGGCGGCAACAGCAGCAACGATTGATCGAGCGTGCCTATGATGAGATTTAGCACCCACAGCGTAATAGCCAAAGGCACCAGCACCAACAAGCCGGTAATAAAGTATTTACGCATGAGTGCAATCATCAGCTAGCCGTCGGCGTTGAAGGTTTGGAGTCGGTACTTGCAGTCGTTGTCGATGCGGGTGCTGAATCAGTCTTGCCGCCAGTCGACGCCGTTGTACTAGAGGCGCTGGCAGCAGTCCCACCTTCAGACTTCTCAGACTTTGCTTTGCCATCACCGGGACCATTACGGAAATCTGTGACATACCAACCGCTGCCTTTGAGCTGAAAACCCGCCGCGGTCAGTTGTTTTTTAAATTCAGGCTTGCCGCACGATTCGCATTCCGTTAGCGGAGCATCCGAGATTTTTTGCAGCACATCCCGAGCGTATCCGCAGGCCTCACATCGATAAGCATAGATAGGCATCGTGACTCTCTTCCAGCGAAAATTTTGAAAACCTTGAATTATAAAGGGTTTTCAAATAAATCCCGCAGCCATTCCGCCCTACCGAAGACCCGTCATTCGCTTGGGGAGAGTCGCCCCGCTTGGGGTAGTAGCGAACCTGCAATCATCCCCAGAAATGCGGCCAACAGACCCACAAATTGGGGCGGCCAGATCGAATCGCTGCCACCCACTTCCATTAGTAGCCAACATGCCAACCCGCCAATGACCGAGACCAGCGCACCCTGAGTCGTGGCGCGTTTCCAGTACAAGCCCATCACCAGCGGTATGAAAGCCCCGACCAACGGTACCTTGTAAGAATTACCAACCATTTCATAAATCGGCATGCCTTGCGAAAATAGGGCAAACGTTGTCACAACAATAGTGAAACACACGACCACAATGCGTGTGGTTAGCAATAGCTGCTGATCATTCATAGGAAACATCTCGCGAATGATGTTTTCGGTCAGCGTGATGCTGGGCGCTAGCAACGTGCCACTGGCCGTCGACATAATCGCGGATAGCAGCGCACCAAAAAACATCACTTGCGCAAAAATCGGCGTGTGATCGAGTATCAATCGCGGCAAAATCATTTGCGAATCTTCGCCAATCAACGCAGCAAACGTCGTCGGATCAATAATCTGCGCTGCATACACCAGAAACATCGGTATAAACGCCAGGAAAAAATACAGTGAGCCACCGATGACAGCACCGGCCACCGATATATTTTCAGAGCGCGCCGACATCACACGCTGAAAGACATCTTGCTGGGGGATAGAACCAAACATAATGGTGATACCCATACCAACAAATCCTAACCAGGCAGCTAATGTTGGCTCGGGGAAGAATCGCAATTTACCTGCATCGCTTGCATGCTGAATCACCACCTGCGCGCCACCTGCATCACCCGCAATCACCCAAGCGATATACACCATACCAATGATAATTAATGACATCTGAAAGGCATCCGTCAACGCCACTGACCACATGCCGCCAAATAGCGTGTACACCAATACAATCGCGGCACCAGCGATCATGCCGATCGACATTGAGATGGCGCCGTTCGTCAACACGCTAAACACTAATCCCAATGCAGTAATTTGCGCCGATACCCAGCCCAGATATGAAATCACTATGCACAATGAGGCAATGACTTCGACGGGTCGGTTATAGCGTTGCTTGAAATAGTCACCAATAGTTAAGAGATTGAGTCGGTACAGTTTGCGGGCAAAAAATAAACCCACAAAAATTAAACACAGCGACGCACCGAATGGATCTTCAACCGTGCCACTCAATCCATGTTCTGCAAATCGTGCCGGTATACCGAGCACTGTTTCCGAACCAAACCAGGTCGCAAACACAGTAGCAATCACCACCGGCAAAGGCAATGACCGACCGGCATTCGCGTAGTCAGACGAATTTTTTACTCGCGTAGCGGCATACAGACCCAAGCCTACCGATACGAGTAAATACAGTCCGACAAAGATCAACAAAACATTCATGGGAGTAGGTCACTACGAGTCGATGCTTGAAAACTGAATGAGTGCAGGAGTTACTTTTGCGAGGCTGCTGATAGCAATGTGAATAAGGCTACGTTTATATTAGCTTTTAGGTAGGTTAAAAACCACCATGCCAACGCAGAAAAATTTGTACAACAATGATGCCCGCTATCAGGCCACCGCCAAAGTACATAGCCAGACTTAACAAACGATTCGTGCGTCTTTGTTCTGCAATCAGGCCTTGAAGTAAGCGATGCGTATCAGTCTCTTGGGGCTCCGCCTTAGCTAGCAAAGCTTGCTGCAATAAGCGCGGCAGCTGCGGGAAAATTTGTGCGTAGTGCGGCGCCTCGAGCTTGAGTCTATCCATCAATCCACGCCAACCTACTTGCTCATTGATCCACTTTTCTAATGCCGGTTTCGCGGTCGACCACAGATCAAGTTCCGGATCCAGCTGTCGACCCAGGCCTTCGATGTTCAACAGAGTTTTTTGTAGCAGTACGAGTTGTGGCTGCACTTCAATATTGAAACGACGCGAGGTTTGAAATAATCGTAACAACACTTGGCCAAATGAGATTTCCGCTAATGGCCGATCAAAGATAGGTTCGCAGCAAGCGCGCACAGCTGCTTCCAGTTCATCAACTCGCGTCTCTTTAGGCGCCCAACCGGATTCAATGTGCGCTTGAGCGACCCGCTTGTAATCGCGACGGAAAAAGGCAATAAAATTTTGTGACAAATAATCTTTGTCGTAATCCGTCAAAGTGCCGACGATACCAAAATCAAGTGCGATGTAACGACCAAAACTCTCAGGCGCAATCGACACCAAAATATTCCCGGGGTGCATATCTGCATGGAAGAAGCCATCGCGAAATACTTGAGTGAAAAAAATCTCCACCCCTTCACGCGAAAGCTTTTTTAAATCGACGCCCGCTTCAATGAGTTTTTGTGTTTGCGAAATCGGTATGCCATGCATGCGCTCCATAACAATCACCGATTGGGAACAATAGTCCCAATGCATTTCCGGTACGAGCAATAAATTTGAGTTAGCAAAATTTCTGCGTAACTGGCTGCCATTCGCAGCTTCACGCATGAGATCCAACTCATCGTGCAGATGCTTATCAAATTCAGCCACTACTTCGCGCGGCTTCAATCGACGCCCATCTACCGACCAACGCTCCACCCAACCGGCAACGATATGCATTAAGGCGATATCGTTTTCAATGGCTTTATGCACACCAGGCCGTAACACTTTGACTGCCACTTCAGTGCCATTTTTTAGGGTGGCAAAATGCACTTGCGCCACGGAAGCAGAAGCTACAGGTTCGCGTGTGAAGCTGGCAAATAATTTATCTGGATGCTCGCCAAGCGAACGAATGATTTCATCAATCGCGAGATCAGAAGAAAACGGTGGCACGCGATCCTGCAACAGAGCCAACTGATCGGCGATATCTGCGGGCATGAGATCGCGCCGCGTTGATAACACTTGGCCGAATTTTACAAAGATAGGGCCTAATTCTTCGAGCGCGCGACGCAACCGCTCGCCGCGCGGCGCACTGATATCGCGCCAGAAAAACAA
>CANGFL010000182.1 GCA_947453015.1 Oxalobacteraceae bacterium
CGTGGAAATACCTTTGTTCCTGAGGGGGCGAGTAGCAACACCGCCATTATTCCTGTTGGTGAAGGCGTAATGATTCAAGAGTTGCCTTTCACTTTGCAGTTGAAGAAATTTGTTATCGATTTTTATTCGACGGGTATGCCCAAGCTTTTTGCTAGCGAAGTGTTAGTCACTGACCATGAAACGGGAAAAACATTTCCAGCCACAATCAAAGTGAACGAGCCATTGATTTATAAAGGGATGGCGGTTTATCAATCCAGCTTTGAGGATGGCGGCAGTCATCTCAAGCTGGTAGGGTTTCCAATGAAAGGCCCGAATAATCAACCATTCCAAGTCGAAGGTGTTGTGGGTCGGTCTACTCCGCTGTTAGGAAGTACGGGCAGTGAGTATGTCATTGAGTGGTCCGGTTTTCGTCCGTTCAATGTTGAAAATACCTCGGCGGCGAATGGTCAGGATGTGCGCGCGGTAAATCAGAACAAAGGGTTTAGCGAGAAATTCAGCACCAAGCTAGATGAGCAATTAGGCTCGGCGGCAAAAAACAAAAAAACTAAAGACCTCAAAAATGTGGGGCCTAGCGTTCAATACAAATTACGCGACAAGACGGGTCAGGCACGCGAATTTAATAATTACATGCTGCCGGTGACTATCGATGGCGCAGAAATTTTTCTCGCAGGTCTGCGCGATTCTCCTGCCGATGGTTTTCGTTATTTGCGCATCCCTGCGGATGAAAAAAACTCCATGAATGAATGGATGCGTTTACGTGCTGCGTTAAGTGATTCGAGTCTGCGTGAAAAAGCAGCTAGTCGTTACGCTGAAAAAGTGCCACTCGATGCGAAAGCCAATGCGAATTTGCGCGAGCAACTCAAAGCCTCTTCGGCGCGCAGCCTAAATGTATTTATTGGTGATCGCGAGTCTTCAGGTTATGTGGCCATTGCGCGTTTCATTGGCAAGTTACCTGAAGATCAGCAAGAGAAGGCGGCAGACCTTTTCATGAAGATACTGAATGGAAGTCTGTGGGAGTTGTGGCAACTGGCGCGCGAAAAAGAGGGATTGCCAGTCATGACGGCGGACGAAAAAAATGGTCGTTTCTTGCAACTGGCGACCAATGCGATGGCGGACTCATTTTTTTATGAGGCACCCATCATGTTGCAGTTGCAGGGATTTGAGCAGGTAAAGGCATCGGTTTTCCAAGTAACACGCTCGCCTGGAAAAAATGTAGTTTATCTGGGCTGTCTGTTCTTGGTGTTAGGTGTGTTTGCCATGCTCTACGTGCGCGAGCGGCGTTTGTGGGTGTGGATTCGTTCCGATGCCGAAGGCGGAAGTCATGCGCTGATGGCAATGAGCACACAGCGCCGCAGCCTAGATTTCGACAAGGAATTTGAACAGCTAAAGGGCGACCTAACGCGTTCCTGAGCCTGCCCCTGATTACAACCTGGGTAATCAGCAGCGTTATTAGGCCTGCACTATACTAATCGCACTTGCATAGCCTGCCTTACGCGGAGAGAAATAATGGAGTTGACCCAGAATCCTTCTTACACTGAAACGACTGGCCTGTTGAAAAGTCGCACATGGTTTGATTGGCTGTTCTTAGCTGTTTTAGCGACAGGCGCTTTGTTCGCGCTGAATCGTTACGGTGAATTCATGGATATCTATGAAAAAGGTATCTTGCTCGCCGCCGTCCCAACCTTTGTTGCACTCGGATGGTATTGGCGGCCAGTGCGTTTGCTGATGTTGTCGATAGCTGTATTGTCGCTTTGGACGATTGCTCAGTACGGCGGTAATCTCGAGATGGCGCAATCGCGTTTCTTGCTCAAATATTTGTTCTCTAGTCAGTCTGCCATCCTGTGGATGAGCATGTTGTTTTTCTTATCGACGATTTTTCACTGGGGTGGTTTGCTGGCCCGAACTGATTTTGGTTCGGCGGTAGGTAGCAAATTATGCTGGGCTGCGATTTTGATGGGATTTACCGGCATGATGGTTCGCTGGTATGAATCGTATTTGCTGGGCGCCGATATTGGCCATATTCCGGTTTCGAATCTGTATGAAGTCTTTGTTTTATTTTGTTTGATTACAGCGCTGTTTACCGTTTTCTATGAAGAGAAATATGCGACTCGGCAGGTGAGTGCTTTTATTCTGCTCGTCATTTCAGCCGCCGTTGGTTTTCTTCTGTGGTACATGAGCAGTCGTGACGCACAAGAAATTCAACCGCTGGTACCGGCTTTGCAGAGTTGGTGGATGAAGATCCATGTGCCCGCCAACTTTATTGGTTATGGAACCTTTGCGTTAGCAGCGATGGTTGGTGTTGCTTATCTTCTCAAGTCTAAGGGTGTGTTTGAAGATCGATTGCCCTCGCTGGAAGTGCTAGATGACATCATGTACAAAGCTATCGCAGTAGGCTTTGCATTTTTCACCATCGCTACGATTCTCGGTGCCTTGTGGGCTGCCGATGCATGGGGTGGTTATTGGTCATGGGATCCCAAGGAAACCTGGGCGTTGATTGTCTGGTTGAATTACGCGGCGTGGTTACACATGCGGTTGATGAAGGGCTTGCGCGGTCAAATTGCGGCATGGTGGGCGGTTATTGGTTTGCTGGTGACCACCTTTGCTTTCCTTGGCGTGAATATGTTCCTCTCCGGTTTGCATTCCTACGGCGAATTGTAATAGTCAAAAAAAGGCTGCTAGATGCAGCCTTTTTTAGTTAAAGTCTATGGGTGAATTTTTGATGATGGAGTTCCTATGCTGATCAAGAGACCTCGTTTTAGTCACATCCCAGGCTCTGAGATCACGCCGCAGCACCTGGTTGAATCGCGACGTTTGTTCATGCATCAACTCGCCGCAGGTGCGTTGACAGCCAGCAGTTTTGCCAGCAATGCCTTGGCTGCAGAAAGTGCGCGCCATCGACTGGCTGCGCCGCCGAATCCAGCGTTTACCGCCAAGGACACGCCGACAAAATTTGACGATGCGAGTTCATACAATAATTTTTATGAGTTCGGTACCGACAAGGGTGATCCCATGTTGTATGCCGGCAGTTTAAAAACTCGTCCGTGGACTATTAAGATCGATGGCGAGGTCAAAAAACCGCTTACCTTAGATATCGATGCGCTGATGAAGCTGGCACCCTTAGAGGAGCGTTTATATCGACTGCGGTGTGTTGAAGGCTGGTCGATGGCCATACCTTGGATCGGTTTCTCGCTCTCCGAGTTAATCCGAAAGGTAGAGCCGACTGGCAATGCCAAATACGTGGAATTTACGTCACTCGCCGATCCCGCTCAAATGAAAGGTGTAAACAGTCGCATACTCGACTGGCCGTATGTCGAAGGCTTGCGAATCGATGAAGCCAATCATCCGCTGGCCTTGCTCTGTGTGGGTATGTATGGGCAGTCATTACTTAATCAAAATGGCGCACCGGTACGCTTAGTCGTGCCCTGGAAATACGGTTTTAAATCGGCCAAATCGATAGTGCGAATACGCTTTACAGAACATCAACCTAAAACCGCCTGGAATAAAACCGCACCCGACGAATATGGTTTTTACTCGAACGTGAATCCTGAAGTGGCGCATCCGCGTTGGTCGCAAGCGACCGAGCGACGTATTGGAGAAGATGGATTATTTACGCGTAAACGTAAAACCCTGATGTTTAATGGCTACCCCGAAGTTGCATCGCTGTATTCGGGTATGGATTTGAAAAAATTCTACTAATCCTAGGCGTCAATGCGGAACCTCACTGCCGCTCACATTAAGCAACTCAAGCTCGTTATCTTTGTCGTAGCACTGCTTCCTTTGTTGCGACTGATTGAGCGTGGTGTGCACGATAATCTGACTGCCAATCCACTTGAATTCATCACTCGTGCGACGGGCGATTGGGCAATTTATTTTCTTTGTCTGACTCTGTTGATTACACCTTTACGTCGTTTGACTGGGCTGAATTGGCTGCTGCGACTACGGCGTTTACTGGGTCTGTATGTTTTCTTCTATGCGTTTTTGCATTTCCTGTGTTTTCTGTGGTTCGATCATTTTTTTGATCTGGAAGAAATGGGGAAAGACATACTAAAGCGACCATTTATTGCTGTGGGATTTACGGCGTTTGTGTTGCTAGTCCCGTTGGCTGCAACGAGTACCGATCGCATGATGCGACAACTGGGTCGGTGGTGGGGAAGGTTGCATCGCCTGATTTATGCAGTAGCGCTGCTCGCCATTTTACATTTTTGGTGGATGAAGTCAGGTAAAAATAATCTTCAAGAGCCTATGATCATAGCGCTCGTGATGGCGTTGCTATTGGGATCGCGTCTGGTGTTCGTATGGCGCTCTCGTCGAGCACCTGAGAGCGTGGCTTAGCTTAATTAGATATTTTCTAAAGCGAACAGATCAGACGATTTTTCCCGCTTGCGTATCAATCGGAATTGATCGCCATCGACCAGCACTTCGGCTGCACGACCACGCGTGTTGTAGTTCGATGCCATGGTCATGCCATACGCACCCGCTGACATAATCGC
>CANGFL010000183.1 GCA_947453015.1 Oxalobacteraceae bacterium
CATCATGCCGGGCGTATCAATCAGAACAATATTGTTACCTAAAAATAGTCGTTGCTGCGTCTTGGTGACAGCTGGCTCATCTCCCACCTTAGCTACCCGCTTTTTTAACAAGGCATTCATCAAGGTAGATTTACCGACATTCGGAATACCCATAATCATCACACGCAAAGGCTTGAGCGTGGTGCCGCGATGGGGCGTTAGCTTCATACAAACGGCTGGAATCTTTGCGACTTCGGACGCTTTTTTACAAGAGAGCGCAATCGCATGTACCTGGGGTTGGGCCTCGTAATACTTAAGCCATGCTTGCGTCGCAGCGGGATCAGCTAAGTCACTTTTGTTCAGTATTTTTAGGCAGGGACGCTGACGTGCTTTGCGCAACTCAGTAATCATGGGGTTACTACTTGCCTCTGGCAGTCGAGCGTCCAGCACCTCAATAACAAGGTCTGTTTTCTCCATGGACTCGGCGGCTTTTTTGCGCGCAGAGTTCATATGACCGGGAAACCATTGGATGGACATGAGAAGAGCCGATGAAAAAATAGTGAAGCGGATAAAAACGAGCTATGGGCCAGTATTCTACCTGCCCTCTTGAATTCAACCGAGTTCGGCTGATACGCTTAAGGCTAATTACTGCTAAGTGCCCATCCAGCCCTTCGTGGCTGAAGACAGCCTGAACATCTCGCTAGTGATGGGCGTTGCGGTCTATAACCACGGCGCACGATACAGTTAAGAGATCGTCATCTGGCTAAATGGCATGGCTCTGTTTCAGAAGGCTGCCCGGTTCTCATGGACTATACTCGTACTTTGACGAAGATTCGTCTCCAACTTTTGCATGAACCGTAATCGATGAATAAAATTATTTCAATGCGCTTTTTTATAGTTTTTCTAGCATTTACTACCTTATTGCTTCCTGAGATTTCCTGCGCCAAAAGCCAGTACCATTCGAAAAAAGCTGGCAGCACCTCACTTACTAACAAACACAATGCTGCCAAAAAATTATTACCTGCTGAGGAATCCGAATTTACTAATTTCATGCAATGGAAAGCAGTCGCTGAATTTGTAAATCAAATGGGTGAACAGCACGGTTTTAATCAAGATGAACTGAACACTTTATTTTCGCAAGTACATTACCTGGAAAAGGTCGTTAAGCTCATCAACCCTGCCCCCTCGGGCAAAAATAAAAACTGGACAGCCTACAAGAGCCGTTTTGTTGAACCATTACGCATACGATCTGGCCTGAATTTTTGGGAAAAATATGAAACCGAACTTCGCCGTGCTCAAGTTGAATTTGGCGTCCCTCCTGAAATCATAGTCGGCATACTCGGTGTAGAGACTATCTACGGCCGCAGCCCAGGCAACATTCGCGTTATGGATGCGCTAACGACGCTGGCATTTGCTTATCCAGAAACGGCTAACCGCGAAGAGAGAATGCGCTACTTCCGCGACGAACTAGAACAAATTCTTTTGTACGCACGCGAAAACAATATCGATCCGCTGAGTGTTTCGGGATCGTTTGCAGGAGCGATTGGTTACCCTCAATTTATGCCCAGTAGTATTCGCCGCTTTGCCGTTGATTTTGATGGCGATGGCCGCATTGATCTCAGAAATTCCCCGGCAGATGCTATTGGAAGTGTTGCCAGCTTTCTGTCACAGCACGGATGGACTGCTGACCTGCCATTGGTCTACCCCGTCACTGTTGATAAAAGCGCCGAGTCAGAATGGAAGCCTTTGATAGGCGTAGTTCTCGCCGCTACAAATACTACCGATGAAATTAGTCGCGCAGGCGTCAAACTACCCGCCGATATTTCACCGACACTGATGGTTGGCCTAATCGATTTACAAGACGGCATTCATCCCACGCAGTATTGGCTTGGTAGCGCAAATTTCTTTGCTATTACTAAATATAACCGCAGTTTTTATTATGCGATGGCTGTCATTGAACTGAGTAAAGCTATCCAACAACGACGCTCGCCATGAATCCATTCCCCGCGGCGGATACCCTGACAGAAAAACAGATCATCGCACTTACAAGCGCATGGGTAGAACACGTGGTGATTGGTTTAAATTTATGTCCTTTTGCGAAGCCAGTTCACACTAAAGGACAAATTCATTATTTTGTTAGTCAAGCAAGCGATGAAATTACGCTGGCTGCTGACCTCAGACTATCGATGCAGCAATTAATTGCAGCCTCACCAACAAGCATGGATACATGTTTGCTTATTCATCCATGGGTACTATCTGACTTTTTTGAATACAACAATTTTCTCGACATCGCTGACGAAATTTTGGATGAATTAGATTTGATTGGTGTGCTGCAGATCGCCAGCTTTCATCCTAACTATCAGTTCGCAGGAACTAGCGAGGATGACGTTACCAATTGCACTAATCGATCCCCATTTCCTATGCTGCATCTACTGAGAGAAGCAAGCCTGGACAATGCAACTGCCGCACTTCCAGATGCGAACGTAATTGTGAATCGCAATTTAGAAACGATGACCTCGCTGGGTCACGAAGGCTGGAATCAATTGCAATCGCAATTAAAACAATCCATAAAATCCTCTTCGTAAGCGGTCTGTTCGTTAGTAATTTCTCTAAGCAGCTTCTTCGCTATACAGCTTCAAGCTCGCCCACTCGTGGGTATTCAGACTCATTGATTCTCTAGGTCTTACCCCCTGAGTCAGATCTCAAGAGGTCTTTTGTTTTTACAAATACCCTCTCTCTTACCGACAAAGCCCAACTCTTTATGAAAAGTTGAGTTTCTGCCCCAACAATGTTGCCAGATTCACTAATTCTTTCTGATCTTGCGCGAAGTCAAACAGAATTATCAATACATTAATTAAACTCAAGTTAAGGTAAGGAAACTTTCCGATGTAGTAAGTATTTTGACTGTTTTGGTAGTTGAGTATCTACAAATAGTTAGTAAATTTTTCTTTTTCAAAAGTTACGAAGGGATGTTGTTAGCCCAAAGTGAGGTTGCAAATTTTTAATTAATTTTTAATTAATTTTAACTAACGACCATTTAATAAATTATTACTCTGATAATTTTTTCTTCAGGGGCACTGATTGATCGACTCTCCAGGCTTTAGAGCCCGGTCGTCATGATCTGATCAGCGCAATTCATTCACCAACCGCTATAGGGAATCCGCATTCAAATGACAACCCAATTCGATAATCAGGACAGCAGCCGGCTCTCAGACCAATTGGCCTACGACCCCAACAACTTGCTGGACACGCTCATCGATAAGCTGCACCTCAAAAACGATGCCGCGCTATCACGAGCCTTAGAAGTAGCCCCGCCGGTGATTAGTAAAATTCGTCATCGTCGACTTCCGGTCGGTGCTTCGCTACTAATACGTATGCACGAAGTCAGTGATCTGAGCATTCGAGAGCTGAGGACTTTAATGGGAGATAGACGGGAAAAATTCCGTATCAGTGACAAGCAATTCAAGCCTAAGCAAGCGAGTCATTGAAGCAGTCAACGCGGATTCAGGCAGTCCGGTTAACACTACTAGCCGTACTGCCTGAGGATGTGTCTAATGCTGTATCGAGCCCTACAGCATGCACCGTAGCAAGCGACATACGATCGACATATCAATCAACAGATCAAGCAGGGAAAACTCCTGTCGACAAGTAGCGGTCACCCCGATCGCAAACAATGAAAACAATAATGGCGTTCTCAACCGTTTGCGAGACGCGCAACGCAACCTCGCATGCACCTGCTGCTGAAATACCCGCGAATATTCCCTCTTCCACCGCCATGCGGCGCGCCATCTGCTCGGCCACGGCCTGGCTAACGTTTTCTACCTGATCGACTCGGGTCCGATCAAATATTTTGGGAAGATAAGCTTCGGGCCATTTACGTATACCGGGAATCTGCGATCCATCTTCGGGTTGCGCTCCTACTATAGTGATCGCAGGATTCTGTTCTTTCAGATATTTCGACACTCCCATAATGGTGCCTGTGGTCCCCATAGCGCTCACAAAGTGAGTGACCTTGCCGTCGGTATCACGCCAGATTTCAGGGCCAGTTCCTTCGTAATGTGCGCGAGGATTGTCGGGATTAGCGAACTGATCAAGTATGAGTCCCTTGCCTTCCTTCTGCATCTGGTCTGCCAAATCGCGGGCGTATTCCATGCCACCTGTTTTGGGAGTTAAAACAATTTCCGCGCCATAGGCCGCCATACTCTGGCGCCGTTCAAGGCTGAGATTTTCAGGCATAAGCAAAATCATTTTGTAGCCACGCATGGCTGCTGCCATAGCTAACGCAATACCCGTGTTGCCGCTGGTGGCTTCGATCAGTGTATCGCCTGGTTTGATTTCGCCGCGTTCTTCTGCATGCTTGATCATGGACAAGGCAGGTCTGTCTTTTACCGATCCTGCGGGGTTATTACCCTCCATCTTTCCAAGAATGATGTTGTTGCGACGAGCAGCATCCTCGCCGGGAATACGCTTTAACTGCACCAGAGGAG
>CANGFL010000184.1 GCA_947453015.1 Oxalobacteraceae bacterium
GTAACCTCAACATTAGTGCAGCGACCGGCGATACGAGCTGGCAAAGACAAGGAAAACTCTGGTCAAATTTAAAAGAACTATGTGAACTGTTGCGTATACCAGCAACATCATCCGTTAATGACGAAGAGTTTTTATTCCAGCATGTGCAATTCAAAACCGGACAACGCGTACACACCATAGGGCAACCTTTCGATACACTATTTATCGTTCATTCGGGCTTTCTAAAGACCGTACTCATCGATGAATTCGGCAATGAACAAGTACTGAGCTTCCCCATGAAAGGTGATTTATTTGGCGTCGACGGAATTCACACAAAACGATACGCTTCCGAAGCGGTCGCCCTATCTAACTGTGATTTGATACTGCTACCCTTCAAAAAGTTTATCGCTTTAGGACGCACGCATTCCGAGTTGGAACATGCCATGTACAGTGTGATGAGCCGCGAATTAGTGCGCGAACAAGGTATGGTTAGCATGCTGGGTGCATTGTCCGCGGAGGCTCGTGTTGCTCGCTTTTTAGTGTCATTATCAGAACGCTTTGCAGAAATGGGATATTCGAGCAAGTTGTTTAATCTGCGTATGACGCGTCATGAAATCGGTAGCTATCTCGGCCTCACACTGGAAACAGTCAGCCGTACGCTCTCTGCATTTAATGAGTTTGGGTTGATTACCGTTGATCAGCGGTCAATAGGAATTAAGGATATTGATTCACTTCGTACCCTACGACGACTTCCACCCTCAAGCGCCCGCTCCAAAAAAGCAAGTAAGAAGGCGCGTGAAGCATCGCTAATCCGTAACGGCAATGCCAGCTCGGGTAACAGCGACTTACAAATAGCTTCTCTGTAACTTCTCAGTAAAAATCGGAACGCGAATGAGATAGCAATTTTGGATTCATTCAGGCTACGGTGAGATAGCTAAGTGCGTAACGTCCTGCTAAATTGAGGATAGTCTGGTAAGCCAGCATGGCTGGCGTAACCTCCCAGGCTATCCACTGTTTTTTATCAATGGCATTAAACCTAACGAATACGGCGCGATTTAATTTTTGTGCTGCCCCATACTTTGTCGTTTGCGTGAGCTAATAGATCTCGGACGACTCCCCTGTGCAGCATCTGTGGCGTGGTGCACCATTTCATCGGTGTTATCGCTGATATCTTCCATAGTATCTTCAGCGCTCGCCACAGTTTCTGCCATGACCTTACCCGCTTCTTCAAACGTATCTCGCCAAACTGAAAGCATTCCTGCAAAAGGATTACCTGCTTCCAGCTGCTGGCCGTGGGATTTTTCGCTGCGAAATTCGGATTGACTAGCTAAACGCTGTAACTGTCCACGAGATAATTCACCCAATCGATCAAAATATTCCCGCGTCGATCGTCCAATCTCGGTCTGTATTTCAATCATCGCTGACATAATTTGTTGATGGCATTGCATCGCCTTATCTGGACGACACACCACCGATTCCTGCAATTCAACCATGCGTGACTGATCACGCATATCGACTGCGACACTTCCGAACTTGCGTTGAGCATCGAGCATCTGGTGCGCTACGTCCAGCAGAGCGTGATCGATCTTCTCGAATCCGGAAAAAATAGCATTCGCTAGTTCCGTTGATGCGTTGAGTTGATACTTGGCCAGATCAACCAATGAATTGTGCTGCTGAGTGTTTGGCATCGTTGTGCTCCTTAATTTCAATAGGAAGTAAGCGCCGGCCAGCACTTAATCGAACTGGCCGACGAGCTTCGATGCTGAGACACCCAGATTCAGCCGCTTTGCGTAGGATCAAAGCATGCGCCGAGGGTATAATATTGTCCGGCAAGGCTTGGCATTGCCCCGAACGCTCCGCCACTGGTGCCGACGGTTGTTTAAACACCGGGACTGTATGTCAAAGAACCAAACCAGGAAGCCCCTGGAAATAAAAATTTCTACGGTGGTCGCTGTTGCTGCCCTGTTGGCCGACACCGACCCAGCGAAATTGTCTTCAGCACTTTCACAAATCACTGGCGGAACTCCTGACTACTTTGAAGATGAGTTCACGCTACTCGATTTCAGCGCACTCAGCGCAATACCTGCACCGGGCACGATCAATTGGCCCGCATTAATTTCAACGTTCAAAGAACACCGACTGCATCCAGTGGCGGTGCGTAATGCGCCTCCCTCGCTGGAAGAAGAAATACGTCGTCATGGACTCAGCATTGATGTGGTCGATCAATCGAAACAATTTGAATTAACACCGCCACCCTCACCAGAGCTTCCCGCTGCGATTATTCCCGAACCTGTTGCACCTGCAGCGCCGGCAATAGCAAGCACAGCGAATACGATGGTGGTAGACACGCCTGTACGTGCTGGTCAACGTGTGTATGCTCGCGGTGCCGATCTGGTGATCATGGCCGTGGTAAATCCGGGCGCTGAGGTAATCGCCGATGGCAGCATTCATGTTTATGCACCTTTGCGTGGTCGCGCACTGGCGGGCGCTTCAGGCAATAGCGACGCTCGAATTTTCTCGCTATCGATGGAAGCTGAGTTGGTATCGATCGCTGGCGTGTATCGCACCTTTGACGAAGGTTGGTCGACAACCCTGGCCGGAAAACCCGCTCAGATTCGGCTCAACAACGATAGTTTGGACATTACCGCGATATCGCTGAAATAATTTTTAATTTATTTGATCAATGTAAAAAAATTTGATGTACTACGATTTTTATAGCCAGCGCGACTGTGCATGGTTAAATTAAGTAAATGGAGACCTTAAAATGAAGGTCCGTGTAAAAAATTCCTGAATTCATGTAATCAATGCTTCTGCAGACAAGGAGTTTTCCGTGGCAAAAATTATCGTCGTAACGTCGGGTAAAGGTGGCGTAGGCAAGACCACTTCCAGCGCCAGTTTTTCATCCGGCCTCGCATTGTTGGGCTACAAGACAGCCGTCATCGATTTTGACGTTGGTCTTCGTAATCTCGATCTAATCATGGGGTGTGAGCGCCGCGTGGTGTATGACATGATTAACGTCATTAACCGCGAAGCTAGCTTGACCCAAGCCCTGATTAAAGACAAGCATTGCGACAATCTCTATGTACTTCCCGCCTCCCAGACGCGCGACAAAGACGCGCTCAGCGAAGAAGGTGTAGAACGTATCTTGAATGAGTTGAAAGAAATGGGCTTCGACTACATCGTGTGCGACTCACCCGCAGGTATTGAACGCGGCGCCGTGATGGCACTAACCTTTGCCGATGAAGCGATTATTGTGACCAATCCAGAAGTCTCGTCAGTGCGTGACTCCGATCGCATACTGGGCATTATCCAAGCTAAGTCACGTCGCGCGCAAACCGGTGATGAGCCTGTGAAAGAACATCTGCTGATTACTCGCTACGTACCCAAACGCGTCGAAGCCGGTGAGATGCTCTCGTACGGCGATGTTCAAGAAATTCTTCGCATCCCATTGATAGGCATCATTCCCGAATCAGAATCGGTTTTGCATGCATCTAACCAAGGTAATCCTGCGATTCACGTAGAAGGCAGCGACGTCTCAGAAGCCTATAAAGATGTAGTTGCGCGCTTCCTGGGTGAAGATAAACCCATACGCTTTGCGGATTACGAAAAGCCGGGCATCCTGTCACGGATTTTTGGAGGCAAGTGATATGTCACTCCTATCGTTTCTCTTCAATAAAGAAAACAAATCTGCCAGCACGGCTAAAGAGCGCTTGCAGATCATTATTGCCCGCGAGCGGACTATTCATAACGGTCCCGATTTCATGCCCGCATTACATCAAGAACTGCTTGCTGTCATTTCCAAGTATGTGCAAGTTAATCCAGAAGACATCAAAATCTCTCTGGACCGTCAAGGTAATTTGGAAGTTCTCGATGTAAATGTCGTCTTACCGGATGTCACGGCATCCAGCTAACAGCGCTGTATCACCCTTACTGCATGGTGTGGATTTTACGTCTGCACCACGTAAGGCCAAAGGCATCACGATTGCGTCAGGCCAGCTGATTCATGATGCCTTTGAGCTGCAGCAATTGCAGACATTCCATAATTTCTCCGAGTTTCAGCAATGGCTGCAAAACCCCGGGCCTTGGGTGGCCGGGTTTGATTTTCCATTTTCATTACCACGTGAACTGATTTCTCTGCTTAACTGGCCCACCGAATGGCCTACACTCATTCAGTATTACGCTTCCCTCTCGCGCGAAGAAATTCGTAACACCTTCAAGGCAGTTTGCGATAGCCGGCCTGTTGGTAATAAATTCATCCATCGTCAGGGTGATAGCGCTGCAGGCTCATCCTCATCAATGAAGTGGGTCAATCCACCGGTAGCTTATATGCTGCATGCGGGTGCGCCTTTGTTATTGCAGGCAGGTGTCACTATCCCTTGCATGCATTCAGGCGACTCGCAACGAATCGCGCTTGAAGCCTATCCCGGCATGGTGGCGCGTTCGATTACACGCGATTCCTACAAAAGCGATAC
>CANGFL010000185.1 GCA_947453015.1 Oxalobacteraceae bacterium
ATGGATAAACAGCGCGTTAAATTGTCTGAGGTACCCAAACTACTTGCCAGCGTACCGTTAATTAGCGTCGCAAACCGGCGTCATTTGAGTTACGGAGAAATTCATTTGGCGTATTGGACAGTGACGCAACTCAAGCGAGCCGGCGCCGTCAAGATCGAAGGGGATGAATTAGTAAATATCGAACCTGCGAACTGACGGCGTTTACTGCAGTTTGAAATTTACGAGCGTGGATACGGCGTTGCCATAACGCGTGCGCGGGCAGCCACATACTCTTTGCTCAATCGATCAATAACTTCAGCTGTCGTTGGTACATCGGTCATCAAACCCACGCCTTGACCAGCGCCCCAGATATCACGCCAGGCTTTGGTGTTATTACTACTTGAAAAGCTCATGCTGGTTTTATCAGCCTCGGGCAAATTATCCGGATCCAGCCCGGCTTTAATTATCGATTTTTTCAAGTAGTTGCCATGTACACCGGTAAACAGATTGGTATAAACAATATCCGCTGCACTGGATTCCACAATCGCCTGACGATACTCTTCACTAGTGTTGGCTTCTTGCGTGGCTAACCAACGCGAACCTATGTAAGCAAAATCAGCTCCCATCGATTGCGCCGCGAGTATGCCGTCACCATTCGCAATCGATCCCGACAAGGCAATCGGACCTTGAAAAAATTTGCGTATCTCACCGACTAAAGCAAATGGCGAGAGTCCACCCGCATGACCACCCGCACCGGAGGCTACCAAAATCAAACCATCAACGCCTGCCTCAAGTGCTTTTTGTGCGTGACGTATAGAGATAATGTCGTGCATGACGATACCGCCGTAGCTGTGAATCGCATCTAGCATTTCTTTTGGAGGTGCGCGCAGCGAAGAGATGATGATAGGTATCTGATGCTTCACGCAGACTTCGACATCATGCGCGAGACGATCGTTAGATTGATGCACGATTTGATTGACAGCGATCGGGCCGATGATGGCATTGGGATTAGCCTTCTTGTGATCATCCAATGCTTTTTTAATCTGGCGTATCCACTGATCAAGCATCTCAGCGGGACGTGCATTCAATGCGGGAAATGAACCAACGATGCCACCTTTGCATTGCTCGATCACTAATTCGGGGCAGCTAGCGATAAACAAAGGTGAGCCAATGACGGGGATGCGTAAATTCGACAGTGCAGCAGGGAGGGCCATGCGAGTCTCCGGATGTGGATTGTTGTTGGATTTTTAGAGATTATAAGTCAAGCCCATAGCGAGCTGCATTACAGAACTTGGGGGCTGTCACCGCTTGCGATCAATTCTAGCCATTGCATAAATCCGTTCAGCCTCTCCCAAAGTTCTATCGTGGAGTCAGGTAGCGCCAGGCCGCGGTTGAAGTGAACAAATAGTAGTTTGGTATCAGCGTCCATGCCTTTTTCTACCGTAGCCCACACACTTATTCTGCAACCTGTCGCCGGGCTATCCGGTGCTACCGCCACAAATCGATACGCTATCTTGTTACGCTTCCATTCTTCACTCATCTGTTGAGCGGCGATATCTAGTGCTTTTGCTGGGACGGGAACAGACAGATGCCAGGCGTGACGCGATGGATATAAATTTTCACTCTCGCTTGCGGTTAGCCATTGGATAGGCCATTGATTAATAACGGACACAGCCGCATGTAATCGTGCACCTGAATGCAGGTAGCACATACCCGCTGGCACGCCTAATTTTTGGTGATCTGGCGTGATTGACAGTGATGGACTAATCCACGCATGCCCGAGTGCGACACCTGAAGCAGGAATGATGTGTACTTTGCCAAAGCTTTCGCGCGACATGAGCAAAGCTTTTACATGCGTGCGAAAAGGACTCAGCAGCGACGCGTTCGGTGCGAGTGATTGAATGCTTGCTATGGCGCTCCATACGTACTGCCGTTGCGCTACTGATAATTGACTGATGTCAGTCGCTGAGCTGGTTAGTTTTTTCGTCAGAAAAATTTCTAGCATGTCGCGCAATAAAACAGCGAATAGCGGTTCACTGTTGTGGTTGCTCAGCTCGTAAATGGTGGCTAAATCAACTAGTAATTTTTCACCTTTTTGAATGACTTTGCCAGGGCCCGGTTGCTCATCAAAAATAGATATATTCTCTACGCTGACATAACCTGTCACTGTGCGTTCGAGATGTCTGGCGATTCTCAGTAAGCTTGGTGGGGTCTTGTCGGAATCTAACCAATCACTGGTGCAGATTGATAATTGATTGCGAATGTTTTGTGCTTGCGTGGCTGTTACTTGCTGTGCTTCAGTCAACGGTAATTTTTCACATTCATTGACGCTAGGCTGTGTGTCTAGCAGTATGAGGAATTCTGATGTGCTTAATAAGATATTTTTTTTCGTATGCGGCGGCCCATTGCAAAAGCCGTACTCCAAATACATTTCATCATCGATCGCTGATTCAGCAATTTGACATTCATATCCGGCTAGGCGTAAGTGGTTAGCCAGTGCTTGCCGTTCTGGTTGAGCGAGCGCTGAGAGATGCATTTGCAGTAATTTTAAATATTTTGTTTTGCTTTCAGTGGCACCATTCACAAACGGCCGAAGCGAATTCAAGAAAAAGTCGGTTTGCTCAACTAACAGTTCAGAGTTAGAACAAGAGCCTAAATCAGGGTAGGGCGTATTTTGAGAAACAGGTAAGGATGTGATTAATTGCCGAAATGTTTTTCCTGTATGCCAGCTAGCGTCATAGTAATAACTAGCGCGCTGGAGCCAGGGAGTGATACAGAAATCGCGCGCTCGTGATGATGATTTCAACATTGGCTGATTCGATTGCTTGGTCTGGCTGAGTTTTTCGTTCAACGGTAGTAGTGAGTTATTGCTTTTCGACAGCTTTGTACTGAGCGCGTGCATAGTGAATCCTTAAGCCATCTAGAGTTTGCCGGGAGAAACAGGCTCTTATGAGTACCGGCTGTGAGGACTAAGTTTTCAATAGAGGAATGAATGAGCCTGAGGCGCATCAACCAGCGTGGACATAGTGTGCGATTATCGGCAATTAAATTTTTTAGAAAAAAATTCAGATGTATGCGAACCATTCCATGGTTTTTGTCACCGACAAATACCACCCGATCAATTTCTTGGCTGATATATTTTTTCGCCTTTACTTCACGAGGTTCGCAATGAGCTCTAACGTCATCCAATCGACTATGCCGTTAACCCCTAATTTGCAGGGGCAGAGTGGAGTTGAGTTAAAAACTGACACTAAAATTAAAGCTGCCGAACAGCCACGTATGAAGGCACGCGTTGCCAAAGCGCCCAGTGAAATAAGTACAGGCCAGCCATCAACGCAAGAAGCATTGAAGCAACATAGCGCGCCACGGGCCTTGGTGAAAGTTGATCAGAAGGCAGTGGATCAGGTGCTACTCGAAGGGAATATTTCTCTCGATGAAATCAATGGAGATAAGCATGCTGCCTATTACAAGCATGCCAGCATGATGATCAGCGGCGCTAGCAAAGATAAGACTTTCCTGCTGCGTTGCCTCGCCAAGCTTTATGTATCTGCGCCGGATGAGACGCATCCCAAAGCATCCCGTGGCGATTGGTTGGATGATCAGAACGAGCGATGGGGTGATGACTTGATGGTTTTGTTTGAAAATGCCAAACAGGTTGATGAGCTCAACAGTGCTGGCAAGCAATACTTTTTAGATGCCTTGCAAGAAAAAGCTAACTTGCGTTACCGCGCTAAAGGCAGTGAAGGTGATTTGGCTCAATCATTGTTTAACGCCAAGCATCGCATGCCGGTAGTGGAAGATCACTCGGTTTAATTCGGCGTATTCAAACGTAAAGCGCATTGCGTTCTGCCCCGCGCTATCAGCATTCCTTAGTAACCTTACTGATAGCTGCGGGCGTCTTCAATCACTTTACCGTCATTCGGCAGGCTGCCAGCGGCCACTAGTTTTACTTCCCCGCGTAATTTCGTTACATCTCGGATTGATGCAATGATCGTTTCTGTATCGTTATTGGCTGAGTTGAGATCCGCAACTTCGCAATGCAACGTCATTTGATCATTTCCCATCTCGCCTGTTACTACGAGTCGACCTTTCAGAATTTGCGGGTGACGTTTAAGAATATCCGCCACTTGAGATGGATGAACAAACATCGCGCGTATTTTGGTTGTTTGGTCGGCTCTACCCATCCAGCCTTTTAAACGCTGATTAGTGCGTCCACAAGGTGAGGCGCCTGTCAAAATCGCCGATAAATCACCCGTGGCAAAACGTAGTAATGGATAGTCGGGATTAAATGAGGTGATAACGACTTCACCGACTTCACCATCGGGCACGGGTTCGCCTGTGCCAGGGCGGACGATTTCTAGTAGTAGCGTTTCATCTAAAACCATGCCGGGATTAACTTGACCATTGCTGATGGTTTCATAGGCGATATTGCCAATGTCTGCCGAGCCATAGGTTTGCAGTA
>CANGFL010000186.1 GCA_947453015.1 Oxalobacteraceae bacterium
ATCTTCGATTAATTTAAACGCTTGATAGGCTGTCGTGCCCGTCGGGAATGCAGTGAGATCATAAATACCTGCTTGCGCCAGCGTCGATGCCAAAATCCCATTGGATTTGTTTTGCATGGTCTGATCGATAGCACCCATTACTGTGGTGCCACGCGGAAATTGCGAAAGGCTAGTGATACCCAAATCACTCAGTGTCTTCGTGCCTGATAGTGTTCTGTTTAGTAAATCCTGGGACAGCACCAAAGTGCCTGGAGTTTTGGGATTATGATCTTCAACCCGTTTAGTCACCATGCGATAAGCATCAGTCCACGATACACCATCGGGAAAACCCTTAGGCGTGAGATCTTGTTCGCTAGCGTTGCTTACACCCGCACTGATCAAGGCGGCCGTTAGGTCTGACCTGATTTGAGCGATGTTGGGCAAGCTATTGCTAGCTGCAACTTTTGCGGTGGCGGTGTTCGATACGCTGGTAACCATAATATTTGTCGCCCATGTATGGATTTTGGAGTCAGCTGTACCGCAAGATACGTACCATGCAAGGAGTGAGCAGATCGACTGAGTCATTGTGGGGTTAGCGGAAATGACTAGCCTAAAAAGCGGCAAGATTTTGCCGCTTTATATAAAAAGGAATGTGAAGGGTGTCGAACTACCGTCGTTTCTCAGTCTTGCTTGAGCCTGGACTTATCCCTCAGTCACGCGTAGCTTTAAATGGTCTAAAGCTTCTTGCACCTGATCGACCAGCACTAAGCATTGATCGCCGGGTTTGAGCATCGCTAGCCCACGGTCAATAGCGATAAACTCGCCACGTAGTTCTTCCACATGACTTGCGCGCTGAGTACCTTCCAAACCTTGACGTAGTAAGGCTATCACTTCCCCATCTTCGCGGCCACGTTGGCACGCATCTTCAAACAAGATGACGTTATCAAACGCATCACCTAAAACACGGGTGAGTTCACGTAAGTCTTCATCGCGTCTATCGCCGGCGCCACTAATGACGACGGTGCGCTTAGTTGTTTCTATCGCAGGCAGTGCATCAAATGCTGTTACTAGTGCGCGCATAGCGTGCGGGTTATGACCATAGTCAGCGACGACGGTGGCGTCGCGATAGGTCATCACATTAAATCGACCGGGAGCGTTAGCACTATCGTTATGAAAACTACAGATACCTTCGACGATCGATGGCCACGGCATATCGAGTGCCCAGCAAGCGCCGACAGCGGCTAATGTATTTTCGATCTGAAAGCTTAATAATCCACCTGCCGTTAATGGCACATCGGTGAGTGACAGTCGTTGTTGCAACGATCCTTCAGTGGCAACCACATGGCCATCTTCAACGAATACAACGCGATGGCCGCGTGCACGGTGTGTCACGATGAGTGGATGCTGTGCGCTTTGCGCGAAAAATATAATTTTGCCCGCGCAATGAGGTGCCATACCGGCGACCAAAGGATCAGCGGCATTCAACACTGCGTAACCATTTGGCGCGACGTTTTGAACGACAATTTGTTTCACACGTGAGACGTCTTCAGGTGTGTGAATATGATTCATGCCCAGATGATCGCCTTCACCAATATTGGTGACGACAGCAACCGCGCATTTATCGTAACCGAGGCCTTCCCGCAACACTCCACCGCGCGCAGTTTCGAGTACGGCAGCTTGCACGTGCGGATGAGCGAGTACATTACGCGCACTCTTAGGCCCGCTGCAGTCACCGCTATCCGTTTGGCGACCACCAACAAACACACCATCGGTGTTAGTCATGCCAACGCACAAGCCGCTAGTGCTGAGTACATGAGCAATCAGACGCGTAGTGGTGGTCTTTCCATTCACACCAGAGACAGAGACGACGGGTATGCGTCCATCATCATTCGATTCAAACATCATGTCCATCACAGCGGCGCCGATGTTGCGGCCTTTACCGAAGGAAGGATTCAGATGCATACGTAAACCCGGGGCTGCGTTCACTTCAACTACGCCACCGTTTTGTTCTTCCAATGGACGCGTGATGTTTTCACACACAATATCAACGCCACACACATGCAAACCTATCATGCCTGCTGCATCAATCGCATGCGCGGCTACTTCAGGATGCACATCATCGGTCACATCGGTTGCTGCACCACCAGTACTCAAGTTGGCGTTATTACGAAGCACAACACGCCGACCTTTTTCAGGAATGGAATCGGGGGTTAATCCTTGATCAGATAAACAGGCAATGGCAATGTCATCGAAACGAATTTTTGTCAGTGGGGTGGCGTGGCCATCACCACGACGCGGATCAGCATTAACGATATCAACTAATGCGCGCACGGTATGTTCTGCATCACCAATGACTTGTGGTGGGTCACGGCGTGCAGCGGCGATTAACTTACTACCAACAACGAGCAATCGATAATCACTGCCCGGGAAAAATTTTTCAACCAGCACAGCACCTTTTCCGGTAGCACTGGGAAAGGCTTGCTCGAGTTGTTCGCGCGTTTGAATGTTGACTGTAACGCCTTTACCCTGACTACCATTTTGTGGTTTGACAACCACCGGAAAACCAATCCGTTGAGCGACTTCCCACGCTTCTTCTAAGGTATGAACGGGCGCTCCGCGCGGGACGGGTACTCCTGCTGAGTGTAGTAATTGTTTGGTGAGGTCTTTGTCTTGGGCGATGGTTTCTGCTACAGCACTGGTGGAATCAACTTCAGCCGCTTGTATGCGACGTTGACGTATGCCCCAGCCTAGTTGAACCAAACTGCCTTGTGTGAGACGTCGAAATGGAATGCCGCGCGCAACGGCTGCAGTAACGATAGAACCGGTGCTGGGTCCGAGTCGTAAATCTTCATCCATCTCACGCAGCTGAGAAATCATTGCCGATGTATCAGGGGCGGTTGATTTTTTGTCTGCTGTGTTGCTGCATGCTGACCACACATGTTCAAGGATCTCTTTAGTCATTTTCAGCGCGAGACGACCGACATCTTCTTCGCTGTATTCGACCACCACTTGAAATACGCCGGTGACAGGTGTCGCGTTAGTACAGCTAAAGCTGACTGGACAACCGGCTTGCGCTTGTAATGCAAGCAGTGTCGCTTCGAGTGCATGAGCCACAGTGAGTGGCCCCTGATAACCCGTCGCTCCTAGTGTGCCTATACCAGGGCAAGTACTCAACAGAGTCTCAATGTAACCATTCACGGTATCAAGTGCGCATTCTTGTGGAGTGCATCGCACCTCGACTTCCAGGGCGGTATAGCGACTCCAAAGATTAGGGCCTCTGAGGGCTCGAGTTTGTATCAATTCCATGGATTTATTATTTAGTCTCTGTTACGCATTACGCAGTGAGCTTATGACCAGTTTGGAGTGGTTCGAATGTTTTAAGGGCGGTGGCAATCGTATCGGCTTCCATCGCGAGCGCCAATCCAGCACCCACAGAAGCGAGCAACACATCGTCAGGCATTGCACGAACCACATCGGGCAAATCATTTCTAGCGATGAGTTCAAAACGATGGCGTCCGTCATCTTGGACAACGATGTCATCCTGCATGAAGACAGTACGCTTACCCTCGGCGCGATGCGCAATTAAGGCAGGGTGTTGAGCATCGATTGCGTAAAGGATCACATCGCCGTCGCAGAGTTTGGCCATATCAAGCACGGTGGTATCAGCCGCATTCAGAACCGCAACGCCAGAAGGTAAAACAACATCGACTTGTGTGCGCAGAATTTTGAAGCGATGCTCAGCTTCAGGCATCAGATGATCATCCAGACCCGGCACGGGTAGACTGTCCGTCACAATACCTACCTGGCAGCGATCGTACGGAAGACCTTCAGTTAGCAGCGTAATCGGATCGGTTTCAAAAACGGCGGCTTCAACATTGCGGTTAATGAGTAAACGTCGTCCCGATTCCCAAACGCTATCGTCCAGATTTTGCAGCTTGCGTTTACCTACAAACAAACCATCGCGACAAGCGAGTCCAACTTGGTGTCCAGCGAGTTGTAAAAGCCAGGCCATTACCATCGCAATTTGATTGTTGTGCAAACTACCGGAGACACCAACGATAGGAATACTGCCATTCGTATCGTCGGGAAATAAATGATTCAAGATGGATTGTCCCACGGGTCGTGGCTGACCTTGCGCAGGGTTTAAGTGCATTAAGAGGCTGGGTCCAGCATTCACCTCGACAATCGCACCACCTTGACCCGCCAGTGGCTGGCGAATATCGCGGCACACGAGATCAATACCAGCAATATCGAGCCCCACAACTTTCGCAGCGAGAGTGCAAATGTGAGCGACTTCAGGATGTAAGTCATCAGTACAATCGATCGCATGATTCCCGTTTGCTGATACCAGCACTCGACGACCGAGGTCGGGCATTGAATCTGGGCCTAAACCTTGTCGCTCTAAATTGGCTAGTACAACGCTGCGTATCTG
>CANGFL010000187.1 GCA_947453015.1 Oxalobacteraceae bacterium
TAAAAACGTGCTACACCGTTCTGTCTATCGTGCATAACATCTGGACGCCGGCTACGGAAGAATTCGATGATTACATCGCGCGCCCTAAATCGAATGGCTATCAATCACTACATACGGTAGTTCAGGCGAATGATGGCCGCACGCTAGAGGTGCAGATACGTACTCAGGATATGCATCGTTTTGCTGAATATGGCGTGGCCGCGCACTGGCGCTACAAGGAAGGCAGTGGCGGATCGGCTGATCAAAAATACGATGAAAAAATTGCCTGGCTACGACAGCTACTCACATGGAAAAGTGAAGTGGCTGATACGGTGGTGGGGCAAGATGAGACTGATCGCCAATGGGTAGAGCAATTAAAATCAGCGTCCCTGAATGACCGCATTTATGTGATGACTCCACAAGCGCGTGTGATTGAGTTGCCAGCGGGTGCTACGCCGATTGATTTTGCGTATCACTTACACAGCAATATCGGACATCGCTGTCGCGGAGCGAAAATCAACGGCACGATGGTGCCATTGAATACGGCGCTTAAAAATGCACAGACGGTAGAAATTATTACGGCCAAGGGCGAAGCTGCAGCTTCGGGTTCGGCGGGCCCATCACGCGATTGGTTGTCGGATGGTTTTACGGTGAGTCAGCGTACGCGTGCAAAAATTCGCGCGTGGTTTAACGCTATCGAACAAGAAGAAACCTTATCGCATGGCCGAGCAGTACTTGAAAAAACCTTGCAGCGTGAAGGTAAGACAGCAGTCAACCTAGAAGATCTTGCGCACAAATTAGGTTTTCCCAAACTCGATGAATTGTTACTCGCGGTGGGCAATGAAAGACTGAGCCTGCGTTTGATAGAGCAGGCTTTACATGCAAATGACGCTAACAAGGCTGTCCCTTTAGAAGAGCCTGCATTAACGCGTAAAAGTCGAGCATCAAGCGTTACTCAGGGTGGCAAGTCGGGCGTGCTGGTGTTGGGTACCAGTGGATTGCTAACGAGTATGGCGAGTTGCTGCAAGCCTGCGCCGCCTGACCCCATAGTTGGGTTTATTACGCGTGGTAAGGGTATTTCAATTCATCGCGCGAGCTGTAAAAATTTTTCGCAAATGTGTCTGCGCGCACCAGAGCGCATGGTGCAAACCGAGTGGGGCGCATTGACCACGGATACGGTGTATCCGGTTGATGTGTTTGTGCAGGCGAGCGATAGACAAGGTTTGTTACGTGATATCTCAGATATTTTTTTGCGCGAAAAAATCAATGTGATTGGTGTGTCGACGCGTAGCAATAAAGGTCAGGCATTTATGTCGTTTACGGGTGAGATTTCATCAACGGCTCAATTACAACGCGCTCTCGGTGTGATTCGGGATGTGAAAGGCGTGTTGGAGGTTAGGCGAACGTAAATCGAACCTAAAGCGAACGTAAGGCAGCGCAAAAGAGGCGTGCTTGCAGGGTGTTGGAAGGTTTTGGCATGTCATAAAACTAAGTTTCGCTGGATATCTGCCTTGTGAGACTGGCAGAAAGATTCAAAGCTGGCTATAATCCGGCCTCTTTAGGCGCGTAGCTCAGCTGGTTAGAGCACTACCTTGACATGGTAGGGGTCGTTGGTTCGAGTCCAATCGTGCCTACCAAATTTTTCTTAAAAATCATGTGGTTTGCGTGTTTTAAGAAAACTTTGGAATTAAATTAAGACTAGCAATGAGTTAGTCCCTTTATTTACTAAGCAGGTTTTTTTGTAAGAGCGAGAAAGGCACCACGGTTATGACACCGCGAACTAGCACCACAACCTTTGGTTTGATTCGCTAGTCCGATTCTCGGTTTTACCATGCAGTGAGAAAAGCGCGGCTAGCCCGCGTTTTTTTATGCCTCAAAACAGGCGATTCTTTGCAGGAGAATTACTATGATTTCCATTCGACTTCCCGATGGCTCGCAGCGCGAGTTTGACGCACCTGTCACCGTGGCGCAGGTTGCTGCCTCAATCGGCGCTGGTCTAGCCAAAGCGGCACTCGCAGGCAAGGTAGACGGCGCCTTGGTTGATACCTCGCACTTGATTAGTCATAACGCCGAGCTCGCCATCATTACCGACAAAGATGCCGATGGCTTAGAGGTGATACGTCACTCGACCGCTCACTTGCTGGCCTATGCTGTTAAAGAGCTTTTTCCAGATGCGCAGGTAACGATAGGGCCGGTAGTTGATAACGGGTTCTATTACGATTTTTCGTATAAGCGGCCATTTACGCCTGAGGATCTTGAGACCATCGAAAAGAAGATGACGGAGCTGGTAAAGAAAGATGAGCCAGTGCAGCGCAAAGTTTTACCGCGTGATGAAGCCGTGGCGTATTTCAAATCGATTGGTGAGGCGTACAAAGCAGAAATCATTGAGTCTATTCCAGCCAACGAAGATGTGTCTTTGTATAGCGAAGGTAAATTTACCGACCTCTGTCGTGGTCCACACGTTCCATCGACGGGTAAGTTGAAGGTATTTAAGTTGATGAAGCTGGCCGGTGCGTACTGGCGCGGCGATTCAAAAAACGAGATGTTGCAGCGTATTTACGGCACGGCTTGGGCTAAGAAAGAAGACCAAGAGGCGTATCTTCATATGTTGGAAGAAGCCGAGAAGCGCGATCACCGCAAGCTGGGCAAAGTGCTGGATCTGTTTCACTTTCAAGACGAAGCGCCGGGTTTGATTTTCTGGCATCCCAAGGGATGGACGGTATGGCAGCAGGTCGAGCAATACATGCGTCGCGTGTATCAAGACAATGGCTATCAAGAAGTCAAAGCACCGCAAATTCTTGATCGCACGCTTTGGGAAAAGTCTGGGCACTGGGACAACTACAAAGACAATATGTTCACCACGGATTCGGAGAATCGGCACTATGCGTTAAAGCCGATGAATTGCCCGGGTCATGTGCAAATTTTCAAATCAAATCTTCATTCGTATCGCGAACTTCCGCTGCGCTATGGCGAATTTGGTCAGTGCCACAGAAATGAGCCGTCGGGATCGCTGCACGGAATGATGCGTGTGCGCGGCTTTACGCAAGATGATGGCCATATTTTCTGCACCGAAGATCAGATCCTTGATGAGTGCGTGGCATTCACGGCGCTGTTACAGAAGGTGTACCGCGATTTTGGATTTGATGAAGTGATTTATAAGGTCGCTACACGACCAGAAAAACGTGTTGGTTCGGATGATTTGTGGGACAAGGCTGAAAAAGCCTTAATCACCTCGCTCGAACGCTCTGGCTGCCACTACGAAATTTCGCCGGGTGAGGGCGCGTTTTACGGACCGAAAATTGAATACACCTTAAAAGATGCGATTGGTCGTGCTTGGCAGTGCGGCACGATTCAGGTGGATTTCTCCATGCCAGTGCGCCTGGAAGCTGAGTATGCGGCTGAAGATAACAGCCGCAAGGTACCGGTCATGCTGCATCGGGCTATTTTGGGATCGTTGGAACGTTTCATCGGCATGTTGATCGAAAATCACGCGGGTGCGTTGCCAGTTTGGCTAGCCCCGAGTCAGGTTAGCATTTTGAACATTTCCGAGGGTCAGATTGAATATGCGCAAAAACTTGAGCAAAACCTGAAAAAACAAGGGTTTAGAGTACATACTGATTTGCGCAATGAGAAAATAACCTATAAAATACGCGAGCATTCAATGCAAAAAATTCCTTACATCGTCGTTGTCGGCGACAAGGAACGGGATGCAAACACAGTGGCCGTGCGTGCTCGAGGCAATGTCGATCTCGGTGTTATGAGTATCGATAGTCTGGTAGAGCGACTTCATCAAGAGGTTGCCTCCAAGGCCTGACGGATCTGCCGTCAGGTTTCCTCTCAGCAGAAGCACGGCTTAATTATTGGATTTTTGAGGATACTGCAATAGCTACTGATAAGTCGCACCGAATCAACGGTGAAATCTCCGCGCCTGAAGTGCGCTTGGCTGGTGTTGATAACGAACCTTTGGGCATAGTCAGTCTCCCCGATGCGTTCCGTCTGGCAGAGGAAGCGAATGTCGATCTGGTAGAAATCGCTCCTACCGCTGTTCCACCTGTTTGTCGTCTGATGGATTACGGCAAGTTCAGATACCAGGAACAAAAGAAGGCACACGAAGCTAAGCTGAAGCAGAAAGTGATCTTAGTCAAAGAGATCAAATTTCGCCCCGGTACGGATGATGGTGACTACACCATCAAGCTGCGCAACCTGATTAAGTTCCTCGATGAGGGTGATAAGACCAAGATTACGTTGCGTTTTCGCGGTCGAGAAATGGCGCACCAGGAAATCGGTATGCGCATGTTGGAGCGACTGAAAGCGGATCTGGAGCCTTATGGTCAGATCGAACAGTTTCCAAAAATGGAAGGCCGGCAGATGGTGATGGTGCTGTCGCCGAAAAAGAA
>CANGFL010000188.1 GCA_947453015.1 Oxalobacteraceae bacterium
GACATAGGTTAGGGCGTCGCATAAAATCAGTCGGCCTTCTGCATCGGTGTTCAAAATTTCTATCGTCTGACCGGACATAGAAGTGACGATGTCACCAGGACGAGTAGCGGTTGCCGAAGGCATATTTTCACAGGCGGGGATGACGCCGATCACATTCAGCGGCAGATCCATCTCGCCCACTGCTTGCATGGTACCTAGCACGGATGCCGCACCGCACATGTCGTATTTCATTTCATCCATGCCGCCACCGGGCTTGAGTGAAATGCCGCCCGTATCAAAGGTGATGCCTTTACCTACCAGCACCACCGGCGCATCTTTCGCTTTGCCGCCCATGTGTTTGAGTACGATGAATTTCGGGGGCTGAACACTGCCATTAGTCACCGACAAAAAGCTACCCATCTTGAGCGCTTCGAGTTGCTTGCGATCGAGTACTTCCACACCCAAGCCCACTTCACGCGCCATCTGTTTAGCACTGGTGGCTAGATAGGTCGGTGTGCAGATGTTGGGTGGAAGATTGCCCAGGGTTTTAGCAAAATCCATACCGTTGGCTACGGCTACCGCTTGTTTCAGCGTGTGCTTAGTCGCTGCATCATTCGCGTCGACTAGCAAAGTAACTTTGCGAACGCCGGATTGCGTTTCATCTTTTTTACTTTTCAGGCTATCGGCGCGGAATACGCTTTCACGCAAAGCCAGTACTTGGGTACGAAGCGCCCAGTGCGCGTCACGGCCTTTGATACCATCGAGGGGCAGCGCCAGCAGAGCATCATTGGCTCCGAGCTGAGAGAACACGCGCGTTACCGACTGAACCGCTGAAATGAAATTACGGTCGGAGACAGCATCCTGAGCACCTAAGCCCACCAGTAGTACCCGTTTAGCCGGGCCGCTACTGCGATGAACCAGTAGGGTGGTTCCCGCTTTTCCGGTGATGTCACCGCTTTTGACAGCCGCCGTGAGTGATCCCTTCAGATCCAGTGCTTTGGCCGCGGCGCTGAGTTTGCCGCCTTCGTACACTCCCACCGCTATGCACGATGATTTGTGCTGTGCGATTGCGTTTTTTGTATTAAAAGCTTTTATGCTAAAGTCCATGAGCGCTCCTTTTATCCAGGTAATTATAGTCTCCGAATGATTTTTCAGCGCGCAATCCGCCGCGAACTGCGTAATACGGTCGGCGCGGTCTTCACCACCCTGTTCACCATCGTCATCACCGTAATGCTTATACGGATACTTGGCGATGCTGCGGGCGGCCGAGTTGCCTCTGGCGATGTGGTCGCTTTGCTGGGCTTTGCGGCACTCATTTATCTTCCCGTCATACTTTCTCTAACGGCGTTTGTCTCGGTGTTGTTGGTGGTGGCGCGCAGTTATCAAGACTCAGAAATGATTGTTTGGTTTGCCTCAGGTTTATCCCTGATGCGCTGGATACGGCCGGTAATGGCTATAGGTATACCGATTGTGGTGCTCACAGCGTCATTATCGTTATGGCTGACTCCGTGGGCTAGTCGACTTTCAGCCGAGTACAAAGAGACATTTAAAAATCGTGAAGATATTTCGCGGATCTCACCCGGAAAATTCCAAGAATCTGCTTCTGGGGACAGAATTTTTTTCGTTGAAGGGCTCTCATCCGATACCCGCAATGTAGAAAATGTTTTTGTCAGTCAGTCGCGCGATAAAAATAATAGCGTGGTGGTAGCTCAGGTTGGGTCGGTCAGCGTCGACGCGCGTGGAGACAAATTACTCGAGTTGCGCAATGGTCATCGCTACGACGGTACACCTGGCGCTCCCGATTTTCAAACGATGGATTTCGGGCGTTACGTCATCGTCATATCCAGTAGTCATCGTGAACTGGAAGATAATAAATCGTCGCGCGTTCTTCCTACGGCGGCGTTGATTGCATCGCCTGAGCCATCCAATATGGCAGAGCTGCTCTGGCGTATCTCTTTGCCTATCATGTGCCTGCTACAGATGTTACTTGCGATACCTCTAGGTTTCGTTAATCCGCGTCGTGGACGAACGCTCAACCTGATGATTGCTTTGGTGTTGGCCATTTCCTATTTAAATTCTCTTGGTATTGTGCAAGCAGCGGTCGGGCAGGGGCGGATTTCGTTTAGCACTGCTTGGTGGCCATTACATTTAGCGGCCTTCCTAATCATCATGCTGTTATTTTTCTGGCGGAATAACACCAATAGCCGCTGGCATCCTATGGCGTTACTAATTTTGGGACGACAGTTAATTTCACGCAAAAGGACGGTCGCATCATGAGTGTGTTGCGCCGTTATTTTTCGGCTGAAATTTATCGAGCCGTATTGTTTGTGCTGATCGCCTTTTTGTCGTTGTTCGCTTTCTTTGACATGATGGGCGAGATTCGATCCGTAGGGCGTGGCGCGTGGAATATTGAATATGCCTTCATCTATGTCACCCTCGGTTTACCAGCGTATGCCTATGAACTGATGCCGATTGCGGCGCTAATCGGAACCATTTACGTGATGGCACAATTAGCGGCACGCTCTGAATTTACTGTTATGCGTGCATCATCCTTATCAATGGGTGGTGTCATCCGTTTGCTATTACCCATTGCGGTTGTGCTGGTGATATTCACCTTTGTTTTAGGCGAATTTATCGCACCTAAATGTTCTGATTTTGCGGAAAATTTTAAGCGACGCATTATGGGCGCCACCATTTCCTCGGAGTTTCGAACTGGCTTGTGGGCCAAAGATGTGATTCGTGGATCGGATGGTAAGAGCGTCGCTGGTTCACGATTTTTAAACGCGCGTAAAGTCGAACCCGATGGCATATTACGCACAGTAAAAATCTACGAATTTGATCGCGAGATGCATATGTTAGCGATGATTTCTGCTGATGAAGCGCGTTTCACAGGTGATGGACGCTGGCAAATGACTAACGTCGAAGAGTTACGCTTCGCACCTGATCGTTCGCCTGTCGAAACCCGGCAGCCCGCCTTGGTGCTTAGTCGGAAATTTCCGACAACTACCCTGCAATCCGAGATCACGCCAGAAATTATGGCTGTGTTGATGGCCGAGCCAAATAAAATGTCAGCGGTGGATCTCGCTCAATTCAGCCGACATTTAGAAGACAACAAACAACGAAGCGAGCGCTACGAGATTGCTTTATGGACCAAGCTTTTATATCCCTTAGCCGTGTTTGTCATGATGGCGTTAGCGCTGCCGTTCGCCTACATGCAAAGTCGTAGTGGTGGTGTGTCACTTAAAATTTTTAGCGGCATCATGATAGGTGTGGCATTTCATTTATTAAATAATCTTTTCTCGCATATTGGCTTGCTTAATACCTGGCCGCCGTTAGCGACAGCGATGGCACCAAGTGCATTTTTCCTTTTAGCAGCCATCTCTGCGCTTTGGTGGGTAGAACGACATTGATGAAAAAGAACCAAGCCCTCGTTTTATTTGCGCATGGTGCGCGCGATCCGCGCTGGGCGATTCCCTTTGAGCGACTCGCGGAGCGAGCACGCAGTAAGCGACCCGACGTCAGCGTTTCTTTAGCTTTTCTGGAATTAATGGAGCCGCGTTTGCCCGCGGTGGTGACTGAGCTAGTGCAAAGCGGTCATGAAAAAATTAGCATCGTGCCTGTTTTTCTCGGGCAGGGCGGTCATGTGTTGCGCGATTTGCCACCGCTGATAGATGAGTTGCGAGAGACATTTCCTCAGCTTGAAATTTCGCTCTCTCACGCCGTGGGAGAAGATGAATCCGTGCAGGAAAGTATTGCGGAGTATTGTTTGGGTACTATCGCAGATGAGTAGTGGGTACCGAGTCAATCAGATTTTTTGATCCGCTGACGTAAAGCTTCACCTATCATCACCAACACCGGACCTGCACAGTCCGGTAGTCCTTCGGCCATCTGAGCCAGCGTCATGCGCATCACGCGTTGGTTAGCTCGACTCACATTTTCAATCGCGATTACGGTTGTCTCGGCAGATTTACCCGCGGCCAGTAGGCGCTTAGCGGTTGAAATCGCTTCTTGTCCACCCATGTATTGAATCAAGGTGTCGCAACTGGGTAAGGCCGGTTCATCCGTTTCACCCTGGGCGGTAGTAGATGTGAAAAACGCTACATTGCGCGCCACACCGCGTTTGGTCAGTGGCTGGCGCAGCGCTGCGGCAGCGGCAAATGCTGTCGTAATTCCCGGCACAATTTCATAGTCGATATTCGCTGATTCCAGTGCAGTCAATTCTTCATCAGCACGACCAAACAACATCGGGTCGCCACCTTTAAGACGAACTACACGCTCAAAGCGCTGTGCGCAGGCGATGAGTTGTTCGTTGATGACGGTTTGAGCAGTTGAACGTTGACCACTGCGCTTACCGACTGAAATTAAAATCGCTTGTGAACAAAGCTGAAGTA
>CANGFL010000189.1 GCA_947453015.1 Oxalobacteraceae bacterium
CAATAGTGACGCCGCGTGAAAGGTGCGAGCGATGTTTTACCCACTCGAAAAATTCACTGGGATCACGCTGCAGCACTTTGTCTTTCAGTAGCACCTTCATTTCTAGCCAGGTGGTGTTTTGTGTTTCCCACACTTCTGTGGTTAGTGTGCCGCGAACTGCGCGTGCATTTTCACGCGCTTGCGTTAAACACGAAATGATGGACGAGCCGTTATCCGGATCTCGCACCATGAAATCAATCACATCTTTGCGTGAAACGAGTCCGTATTTTTCATCAAACGCAGGTTGCAACTCGGAGATACCCAGTACGGCACGCCATCCTTGTTCAGCTGCTTCGGCAGATTGTGGGAGTAGTTGTGTTTGTATATTTACATCCAGCATGCGTGCTGTATTTTCAGCACGCTCGGTATAACGAGCCATCCAAAATAAATGATCGGCGGTGCGACTCAACATATTAATTCTCCAGAACCCAGGTATCTTTAGTGCCACCACCTTGCGATGAATTCACCACGAGTGAACCCTCTTTCAGCGCGACGCGTGTCAAACCACCGGGCACCATCGTGACGGTTTTGCCAGATAAAACAAATGGGCGTAAATCAATGTGTCGTGGCGCGATGCCTGACTCGACGTAGGTGGGGCAGGCCGACAACGCTAAGGTGGGTTGAGAGATGTAGCCTTCGGGTTTTGCTATAAGTCGTTCACGAAAAGCGTCGATTTCTGCTTTGGTTGATGCAGGACCCACCAGCATGCCATAGCCACCCGCACCGTGAACTTCTTTAACAACCAATTCTGAAAGATGATCTAAGGTGTATTGCAGATCGTCTTTTTTGCGGCATTGATAGGTGGGTACATTATTTAGGATGGGCTCTTCCGACAAATAAAACCGAATCATGTCGGGTACATAGGGGTAGATAGATTTATCATCAGCGACACCGGTGCCTATGGCATTCGCGAGCGTGACTCGACCGGCACGATACACCGACAATAATCCTGCAACACCCAGTGATGAATCCGATCGAAAAACTAAGGGGTCAAGAAAGTCATCATCGACTCGACGATAAATCACATCGACACGTTTGGGGCCACGCGTAGTGCGCATGTAGACATGGTTATCGTTGACGAACAGGTCTTGTCCTTCAACCAGTTCCACACCCATCTGTTGCGCTAAGAAGGCATGTTCAAAATACGCCGAGTTATACATACCCGGTGTCATAACAACGACGGTGGGATTATCAACGCCTTGCGGCGCGACAGAGCGCAGCATGTCGAGCAAAAGATCGGGGTAATGAGCAACGGGTGCAACTTTATGACGTGCGAACAGATCGGGAAAAAGCCGCATCATCATTTTTCTATCTTCCAGCATGTACGACACGCCAGACGGTACGCGTAAGTTATCTTCAAGCACGTAGAACTCACCTGCGCCTGCACGCACTATGTCGACACCGGCGATATGCGCATAAATATCCGATGCGACTGAAATACCTTGCATCTCTGGCCGATACTGCGCATTGCGAAATACCTGATCGGCCGGTAGCACACCGGCTTTTACGATATTTTGATCGTGGTAAATGTCGTGGATGAATAGATTGAGTGCTTGTACGCGTTGTTTTAATCCTGTTTGCAGTTGTTGCCACTCTGATGAGGGAATGATGCGCGGGATGATGTCAAACGGGATTAATCTTTCAGTACCTGCATCACTGCCGTAAACGGCGAAGGTAATGCCAACGCGGCGAAAAATGAGATCGGCTTCAGCGCGTTTGCGAGCCAGCATATCGGAGGGTTGCTCCGCTAACCAGTCTTCGAATGCACGGTAATGAGGACGGACCTCTGCGCCGCCATCGACGTACATTTCATTGAAAAAATTGGCCATGGGCCCAGAACTCCGGAGATTAAATGTTGGGAATGTCTGGAGTACGTATCAAGAAATGTGCCAGCGAAGGAATATTACGGTCGGCGCAAATTTTCCAGCATGGCTATTTCGTCCGGGCCGGGTGGTTCGGTGAAGAGTGACACGATGATGATGGCAAGGAAGGCAGCGGGCACACCAAAAATTCCCGCCGATACGGGTGCGATATGGAACCATTGACGGCTAACATCACCGCCCAGAGCGGGACTGGTTTGCACCAAATAGATGAGACAGACAAAAAAGCCTGTGAGCATGCCAGCTATCGCCCCTTGCTGGTTCGCTCGTTTCCAAAAAACGCCCAAAACAAGTGCGGGAAAAAGTGTGGAGGCGGCTAAGGAGAAGGCCGCACTCACGAGGGATAAGATGTCGGCTGGTCTGAGTGAGGCCGCATAGGTGGCTAGCAGCGCAACGACCAGTAATAGTAATTTCGAAATAGTGACTTGTCGCAGACTAGATGCTTCCGGATCGACCATTCTGAAATACGTGTCGTGGGCCAGTGCGCTAGAAATAACTAATAACAGGCCATCAGCGGTTGAGAGTGCAGCGGCCAAGGCGCCGGCTGCAATCAAAGCGGAAATCACATACGGCAGTCCCGCGATTTCTGGTGCGGCCAGCGCAATCATGTCGCCATCGATCATGATTTCAGCTAGTTGAACGAGTCCATCCATGTTGATATCAACGATGCTGATCATGGGTTTGGACTTGTCGATATTGGCCCAGTAGGTGACCCAGCTGGGTAGGTGTGCGAAGTCGATGCCGACTAAATTTGCATAGATTTCAAATTTCACCAGTACCGCCATGGCGGGTAGTGCGGTGTACAGCAGCATGATGAAAAATAAAGCCCAAAATACCGAGGTGCGTGTTTCTTGCACCGAGGTCGTGGTGCACGATCGCATCAGCAAATGAGGAAGTGCGGCTGTACCCAACATCAAACAAAACATCAACGCGATGAAATTATTGCGTTTGATGTCTGAGCTTTGTCGGTCGAATCCCTGAAATGGTTGTGTGTGTGATTGCAGTGGCTGTGAGCGCGCCAGATCAAGATCCATTTCTTGTTGCCATCGTCGCTTGGCATCTGCAGGACTTTTTGGATAGTCAGTCAGCACTCGATTAGCGGCTTTGATGTCAATCAGCGAAGCGTTATTCGTTTGCAGATCTTGCAGATTTTTGCGCGCCTCAGCGCGTCCTTCATCCCAGGATCGTGGCAGCTGCGCTATTTTTTTTTCGTAATTTTCTGCGCGCTTGCGATACAAATCACGCACTTGTTGTTCGCTACTGTCATCGGCCAGTATGTATTCATACGCTGTTAGCTTTGCAATCGCGGAGCCATACGCGATCTGTGGTATCGGCACACCGGTTTGCTTTGCGGATAGCCAAGCCACCGGAATCGTAAACGCGATGATGATGATGATGTACTGCGCAATTTGAGTCCAGGTGATCGCTAACATTCCACCCAAGAAGGAGCATACTAAAATACTTGCTAATCCCAAGAAAATACCGACTGAAAAATCAATCCCGGTAAAGCGCGACGTAATCAAACCCACACCATAAATTTGTGCCACGACATACATGAATGAAATGAGTAAAGTCGCGGTAACGGCGAGTAGTCGTACAGAGTTAGCGTTCCCGTTTTTTCCAAAGCGAGCCGCAAGATAATCTGGCACGGTATAGCCGCCGAATTTGCGCAGGTAAGGCGCAATCAGTAAGGCAACGAGGCAGTAGCCACCCGTCCAACCCATGATGTAGGCCAGCCCGTCAAAGCCTTGCAAATACAGTCCGCCTGCAAGACCAATGAAACTCGCGGTTGAGATCCAGTCAGCTGCGGTCGCCATGCCATTAAACAAAGACGGTATGCGACGACCCGCAACGTAGTACTCAGCCAGATCAGATGTGCGACTAAATAAACCAATGCCTGCATACACGACGATGGATGTAAACAACAACAGATACCCGAGCCAGAAGCGCGGGAAGCCTTCGCGCTCAAGTATCGCAAGCGATATGAGTAATAGCGCCAAGCCAGAGGTAAAAATACCAACGTAACGACCTAGCTGGCGAGTAGACTTAGTCTGACTCATTCGCGCCTTTCGACTCGTTTGCGCGAGCTAGCTTGCGCTCTAAACGATTGACTAAAAATGCGTAGCCACCAATGATTAGCAAGTAAATCAGGATCGTACCTTGTGCCGCCATATAAAACGGAATGGGCCAACCGAAAAGCTGTAAGCCAGAGAGTTCGCGCGCGTAAAAAATCACACCGAAATTTAAGAGCAGCCAGAGCGCGAGTAATGCAAAGGTGATTGCGCGTACCGATGGCCAGTAGCTCGCATAGCCATCGTTGTTTTTAGTGGATGATTCTTGATTCAGCATCTCGCTAATTCTCTTAAATAGATTTTTCGAGTCTGAAGCAAATTCTAAATAAACTGCCAGGATAGCGTGGGTCTTTGCTGTGCGAATTGCTGAACAGTTC
>CANGFL010000190.1 GCA_947453015.1 Oxalobacteraceae bacterium
ATCTGTGCGTGACTGTGATGAGGTTTCACTGTTAGGAATGCTAGTAGCATCACTCGCGGTGTCGGCACGCGGTGTCGTTGTAGGGGGCGCTTCTTGCACACCAGCTGGCGCAGGAGTCATCGGTATTGATGCGGTGGCGGGAATTTTTTTGGGTGCTACAGGCGTCGGTTGAACAGGAACGGATGGGGTGGGTGCGTGCAGAGATATCTCCACCGGTTCATTATCCGCATCGAGTAGCCGCATAAATTCCAGGCTGTCTTGCGCCCACTGTATAAGCAAAAGATGGACTATCAAAATCAGTACGATGACCCCGAACGGGAGCCAGACTTTTCGATTTGGCGGCCAGAGTGCCGTTAGTAAAGAGCGCTTTTTCATCCCGTTAGTGTAATGCGTTCACTGCTTGTGGCTTAGGTTGGTAACAGTTTTAAACATGATGCAAAGTGTGCAGGTTGTCTTTGAGGTGCATCTTGTGGGGTAAGAATTTGGAGGGCCTAAAGTCGCCAATCTGCTACTCTCTGAATAGGGAAGCCGATCGGTCGTCTGATTAGGCTGATAACTAACGTAGTTGGGAGGGCTCATGTCAGACAATAAATTCGGTACAACAGGTGCAGGTACGATGAATGATACCGTGGAGTTTGTGCGGAATTTCTGGGGTTCGATGAAAGTTCCTGGTATGACTATGCCATCCATGTCACCCGATGATTTGAATAAACAGATCGCTGATCTCAAGGCGGTCGAATCGTGGTTGCAGATGAACATGAACATGCTGCGCGGCACGATACAAACGCTGGAAGTGCAAAGCGCCACGCTAACAGCGCTGCAGTCTATGAGCGAGAGTTTTGCTAAAGCGACTAGTCCTGCAGCGGCGGATTCCAAAGCGGCCAAGCCCGCATCAAACACTGCATCGGCGAGCAATAATGAGGCCTTCGATAAAATGCCTAGTCCGTCTGACTTTGCAGCACATATGGCGAATCCCACCGCTTGGTGGAATACGGTGCAGCAAAATTTTTCTCAGGCGGTGAATCAAGCAATGACGCCCGAGCACAAGACGTCGGATAACACGACTGCAGCGGCTAAAAAAACGGCGCCCAGAAAGCGCAAAGCTCCGACCAAAAATTAAATGGAAACGGGTTAGTTGCGTGCCATGCGCTTTAGGCCACGCATGAGCGCACCTAGCACGGGTAGTTTTTCGTACAACTCTTCTGCAGCATCCCAGTAGTCGCGATGAAATTCTACGCGCCCATCATTGGCAAATCGGATATGGGTGGCGCCACGTATGCATTGTTCGTCAGTCGAAAATCGCTTCATGCGAAACAAAAAATCCCAGGTTAAAAACGCCTGCTCATCTTGAAGTACATGGCCCGTCACCACAAATCGTGGCCCATCCACTTGCGTGAACATGTGAGTAAAGATAGGGGTGATTTTTTCGACGCCGCGCACTTCATTGAATGGATCTTTGAAGTAGGCTTCAGCGGTATAAAAATCGCCTAGATGATTCGCACTTTCGAGTGTGATGTGATTAAAAAAATCAATCAATGCCGTGAGATGTTCTTGGTGATTCATAAGCCCGTCACCTTGTGAATAAAATAAAAATACCAGCGATAGGGAAGCAGGCGCGCTAAACGCAGCCAATTGGTAAAGCGCTTAGGGAAGTGAATATGAAACTGTCCTTGCTCCATGCCTGTCAGTATTTCGTGTGCAGCTTCATCAGCACTGATCAGGCCGGGCATAGCAAAATCGTTATTCGCGGTGGCAGGGGTTTTTACAAAGCCAGGATTGATCATATAGACCGCATTACCGCGTCGACTCAAATCGAAATACAGCGACTCGCATAAATTAATTAATGCGGCTTTACTGGGGCCATATACCAGCGCTTTCGGTAAGCCAGAAAAGCCAGCTACCGATGAGACGATGCCTATGCCACCGAAGGATTGTTTGAGTAAAGTCGGCAGCACAACATCGATACAATTAAATGTGCCGCGTAGATTGATATCCAACACCTGATTGACAACAGTCATGTCGATGGAATCTGCTCGCATTTCATTGTAGACGCCAGCCACGATGAGCACGATATCGATACTGCCCCAGGCTAAGAGTAGATGCTCATGCGCTTTTTGTACGTCTGCGTGTTGAGTGATGTCCAAGGGCAGCACCAGCGCCTGCGAATTATTTTCAGCCAGCGTTTGCAATGCAGAGGCATTGCGAGCCGACAAAGCAACTTGCGCACCTTTTTTCAGTAGCAGGCTAGCCGTAGCCGCACCGATACCCGTTGAAGCGCCGATCACCCAGACGCGCGCGCCTTTCCAATGGCGTATAGGCGGATTCATCGCACCACCGCGATTACCAAAGGCCGTGGTCGGCGCTCGTTGCGTCATTACTGTGGCCTCTTGTGAAAGGATAGGGTCACTTCACCTAAACGAAAACCAAACTTACTCATCACGGCGCGATTGAGCATGACTTGATCATCCATCAAATACATCCAGTCATCGAAATTCACGTTATAAACTTTTCCATCAACCGGCAAAGCTAAAACATATTTCCAGTTCAGTGCGTTGCCACCTACTTGTCCGTTGGCTTCACCGACCACATCATCAGCAGTGCCGATATATTTGCCATCGGCCATTTTCTTCAAGGTCCAAACGCGTTTTTGCTTAGTGCCATCGGAGTAGCTGAAATCTTCATCCAACGTGCCGGTATCGCCTTGCCAGCTACAATGAATCACGACTTTAAAACGTTTGATGACTTTGCCTGATCGATCTTGAAATATACCCCAGGCATCAACGGTTCCATTGAAATAGGTTTGCAGATCAAGTGCTGGAGTTTCTGAGGCGTATTCCGAGGGCGTCATAGTGGTTCCGCAACTAGTTAGTAGTGTCGCGATACAGAGAAGTACTGTTCGCATCCATAGGTTGATCATCTGTGTTCATCCTCTCAAAATAGCGTTTCATCATCATTACACTTCTCTTAATGGGGCACGCCACAAAAGCGCAGCAGCAGCCAATTTCAGCGCACATGGCAACAGGGCGTACGTGATGCCGAGTGCGAATAAGCCCGATTCAGTCGGATGACCCGGTGTATAGCCTAGGTAATCAAGCAGTGGCAAAGCGATGCCTGCGGCAAGCGCGAGGTTCATTTTCGTCATCCAATTCCACAGGCCGAAGTAGGCACCTTCGCGCTGTCCGCTGTGCCCTGCAGATCCAATCACACCCGCCAGCAAGGCGGGTGGTAAAGCGAGGTCAGCACCGAGTGCTGCTCCAGAAAAAATACAAATCGCTGCAAAGGAATACAAGGCACCTGCGGCAAGCTGCCACGCCCAAACAAAAACTATTACCGAGAGCAGCATCGATAGCAGCCATGCGCGTGCTTCACCTATGCGTTTGCTGAGTGTCGCCCATAGCGGTAAGGCGAGGGCAGCAGCGGCAAAATAAATAACCAGGAATAGTCCCGCATACGATGCCAGTTGCAGACGATCCGTCGCAAAAAATAAAAATAAAGTAGCCGGTATGGCGGCTGCAATGCCACTGATAGCAAACACAGCTAGCAACCAGCGAAATTTTGCACTTTGCAAAGGTACGATCAGGGCGCGCCAATCTTCGCTGACTGATGCACCGCTGTGCGCACGCGGCGCATGACGAATCAGCAGCCAAGCGGTGATAGCGAGAGCGATAACAAAAGTCATAGATAGCGCATTCATTCCAACCAGGGCAGGTACAGCAGCGGCAATCATTACACCGACTAATCCAAAGCCTTCGCGAAATGCAGTTAGACGCGCTCGCGCTCCACGTTGCTGAGTCAAACTCGCGCCCCAACTATTGTGAGCGATGGTGGCTAAGCTAAATCCCAGATATACCAACCCAAGGCTGCCAGCAAACCATGCACTTAACGTGGCAATGTCATTAGCGATAGTGGTGGGTGGATGAAAGAGTGCAAGGTAGCCTGTGACGAGCAAGGGCAATGACATCAACACAAAACCTGCATAACCGCGTGTAGCAGAAGATCGATCCATCCAATACCCAAGTAGCGGATCTGAAAATGCATCCAATAATCGTGCGACCAATAAAATCGTACCGACTAAGGTGAGCGATAAACCAAAGCTTCCCGCATACAGTGCCGGTGCTTGCACGTACACAGGCATGGCCACCATTGCAAGAGGTAAGCCAAACAGCCCATAACTTAGCAGCGCTTTGCCAGTTAGATGGGGTGCGTGAATAACATCGACGCTGGTTTCATGCGTCATGCTGGCGCTTAATTTTTTTGTAAAGTAAATTGAAACAGATCGATGCTGCTTGCACGGAAGCCCGCTTCGCAGTAAGCGAGATAAAACTTCCAGGTGCGTATGAATCGTTCATCAAATCCTTGCG
>CANGFL010000191.1 GCA_947453015.1 Oxalobacteraceae bacterium
ACCTTCGGCATGATCTTTGAGTCGCCACATCACAATATGCTTAATCATGGTCGTTCCATTCGTAGAATTTGCAAGCAGGGTTAAAACCAATCGTCCTGCATGGCTAAGGTGGTTTTGTCTAATGAATCGAGTAAATCTAATTGTGCATCGACGCGTGGTAACTCCCAACGGAAAAACCAATCACAGGCTTGCTGTTTACCCGCATAGAACGATTGATCACCGCGTTCGGCTGCATGAGCTGCGATCGCTTGTTCTAACCATATCCAGCTCATGACTAAATGACCAAAGGCCTCAAGGTAGACCGAGGCATTTGCCAGCGTTACATTTAAATCGTTAGCTCCATGCAAAATTTCAGTGGTGTGGAGGAGGCGTTTCCATCGCTTGCCTAGCGCCCCACTGTGCTCAGTCAGTTGACACTGTTCAGCACGCACTAAGGTGTGAAGAATTTTTTCAGACAACAACGTCATCGCGGCACCACTATTCATCACTACTTTTCGACCTAGAAGATCGATCGCTTGGATGCCGTGCGTACCTTCATGAATCGGATTTAAACGATTGTCGCGATAGAGTTGTTCGACGTTGTATTCTCGAGTGTAACCATAGCCGCCATGAATTTGTATCGCGAGATTATTCGCTTCTAAGCACCATTGGGATGGCCAAGATTTGGCAATTGGCGTCAGAATATCGAGCAGTAATGTGGCGGATGTTCTGGCTTCAGTGCTATCAGCTGTTTTTTCTTCATCGACTAATCGAGCGCAATACAAAATCAGCGCCAGCCCACCTTCTACATACGTTTTTTGCGCTAACAGCATGCGCCGCACATCCGTATGCTCTACAAGCGGTACTTGTGGCTGGGACGGATCTTTGTTCGCAGGTGGTCTACCTTGCGGTCGGTTGCGTGCGTAATCCAGTGACTGCAAGTAGCCTGTGTAGCCCAGCATAACCGCGCCCAGACCGACACCAATACGCGCCTCGTTCATCATGTTGAACATGGCAGCTAAACCGTGGTGCAACTTACCAACTAAATAAGCGACGGCTCCGGGCTTACCATGCGGTTGGTATTTTCCTTCACCAAAATTCAGCAAGCAATTGGTGGTGCCGCGATAGCCCATTTTGTGATTTAAGCCTGCGAGTACAACATCATTGCGTTCGCCTAATGATCCATCGTCGTTGACTAAAAATTTTGGAACGATAAATAAAGAAATTCCTTTAACGCCAGGGATTAATTTGCCATTCACATCAGGAACTTTGGCCAGTACTAAATGAATGATGTTTTGGGAGAGATCATGTTCGCCTCCCGAGATCCACATCTTATTACCGCGTAGGCGATAGCTGCCATCCGGTTCGGCAATCGCTTGAGAAAGAATATCAGACAAACTTGAACCGGCCTGTGGCTCGGATAAACACATAGTGCCGAAAAAGCGTCCAGCCAAAAGGGGTTTTACAAATTGCTCAATTTGTTGCGCTGAACCGCATTTCAACAGCGTGTTGGCATTGCCAATGCTGAGCATGGGATAAGCAGAGGTCGCTACATTGGCGCCGTTAAACCAGGCAAATCCTGCTTTCTCAAGTAAGCAAGGTAGTTGCATACCACCGAGTTCGGCATCGTGTCCTGCGGTGATGAGACCTGCTTCAGTAAATGCATCGAGTGCTTGACGCACTTCAGGAATGATATGAACACGCTCACCATCGAAGTGAGGTTCGTTTTGATCTGATTTCTTATTATGATTAGCGAATTTATCGGTCGCTAATTGTTCGCATAGATCGAGAACGGCATCAAAAGTTTCGCGACTGTGCTCTGAAAAGCGCTGGCGCTGAATCAGGGATTCAGCATCCAGCCATTCATAGAGAAGAAAATCCAGGTCGCGTCTGGATAAAATAGTTGATGCCATTGCGAGATTGCCGCAGCGTCAGAAGTTTTAAACGCTATCAGACAACTTCAAACAATCCGGCAGCACCCTGTCCGCCACCTATACACATAGTGACGACAACATACTTAACACCGCGACGCTTACCTTCGATTAGCGCATGACCAGTCAAACGTGCGCCAGAGGTACCGTAAGGATGGCCTACTGCAATCGCACCACCATTCACATTCAAACGGTCCATAGGAATTCCCAGCGTATCGGCGCAGTACAAGACTTGTACGGCAAAGGCTTCGTTCAGCTCCCACAAGCCAATGTCATCTACTTTTAAGCCTGCTTTTTTAAGCAGCTTAGGTATCGCATAAATAGGGCCAATACCCATTTCATCGGGCTCACATCCCGCCACAGCAAACCCACGGAAAATACCTAGTGGAGTTTTACCCGCCGCCGCCGCTGCTTTGTCACTCATGACAATCGCAATCGAAGAGCCATCCGAAAACTGACTGGCATTGCCAGCGGCGATCACACCACCGGGAATCGCGGTACGAATTTGTGACACGCCTTCGTAGGTTGTGTCAGCACGAATACCTTCATCAACCGATGCAGTGACTTCGCGTGTAATAATCTGACCAGTCTCTTTGTCAGCGACGGCCATCGTCGTGGTTAGTGGAACGATTTCATCATCGAATTTGCCTGCTGCTCTAGCCGCAGCAGCTCGCTGCTGACTTTGCACGCCGTAATGATCTTGGCGATCGCGTGCAATGTTGTAGCGCTTAGCTACCGTCTCAGCAGTTTGCAACATGGGCCAGTAAATTTCTGGCTTATGTTGATTCAGCCACGAGTCGTTCACCATGTGCATGTTCATTTCATTCTGTACACACGAGATCGATTCAACGCCACCTGCTGCATAAATATCGCCCTCGCCCGCAAGCACGCGCTGCGCTGCTGTCGCAATGGTTTGCAGACCCGAAGAGCAAAAACGATTGATCGTCATGCCGGACGTCGTTACCGGACAGCCGCCGCGCAACGCAATTTGACGTGCAATGTTGAAGCCCGTTGCACCTTCAGGATTGGCACAGCCAATAATCACATCTTCTACCTGCCCCGCTTCAATCCCTGCGCGCGCGATAGCAGCCTGCAAAGCGTGTCCACCCAAGGTTGCCCCGTGGGTCATATTAAAGGCGCCTTTCCAGGATTTGGTCAGGGGCGTACGTGCAGTAGATACGATGACGGCGTCGGTCATAGGAGTCTCCAATAGTGTTTGTTTTATTCTCGTCGGCAGCAACAGTGCCTGCGTCGCGCCTAGGCCCTAGATTTCCATAATTTCCGTTAGTTTGACTAACTTTGCGATGGAATAGTGACCCCAGCAAAAGGCTTTGGCTGAGAATAGCACAGCTAAGAGCACGACCGTTCGATAATCGAGCTTAGCTCGCAGAGGTTCGCGTAAGTTTCTGTAAGTTTTCAGCAAGTTGTGTGTAAGCTTGTGTCCCTACACTCAGTGCCATTGTGCGATATTGCACTCGCGCAACTATAATTGTAAAAATACTAAGGAGATATCATGGCTACTGCCGATGCGCAAGCACAAGGCATCTCAGCGGAAGAACGCAAGGTTATTTTCGCCTCTTCGCTGGGTACTGTTTTTGAGTGGTATGACTTCTATTTGTACGGGTCACTCGCCGCCATCATTGCTAAGCAATTTTTTGCTGGCACTGATCCGAACACAGCATTTATTTTCGCCTTACTAGCGTTTGCTGCGGGCTTTCTGGTTCGTCCATTTGGCGCCATCGTATTTGGCCGCTTAGGCGATATGGTGGGACGTAAATACACCTTCCTAGTCACCATCTTGATTATGGGTGCATCGACGTTCATCGTCGGACTGCTGCCTAACTATGCGAGTATCGGTATCGCAGCTCCAGTGATTCTGATTACTCTGCGTATTTTGCAAGGTCTGGCGCTAGGCGGTGAATACGGCGGCGCTGCCACGTATGTTGCAGAGCATGCTCCTGATGACAAACGTGGCGCATTCACGGCATGGATTCAAACGACAGCGACTCTAGGCTTGTTCCTTTCGCTGATGGTGATTCTCGCGACGCGTACTGCGATTGGTGAAGAAGCTTTTGCTGACTGGGGCTGGCGCATTCCTTTCCTGGTATCGATCTTCCTTTTGGGCGTGTCAGTGTGGATTCGTTTGTCAATGAATGAATCTCCAGCCTTCCAACGCATGAAGGATGAGGGCAAGATTTCCAAAGCACCTTTGTCAGAAGCGTTCGGCCAGTGGAAAAACCTCAAGCTCGTTATTCTCGCGTTGATCGGTTTAACAGCTGGTCAGGCCGTGGTTTGGTATACAGGTCAGTTCTATGCCCTGTTTTTCATGACTCAAATTTTAAAAGTGGATGGTCCTACGGCCAACATTCTGATCGCCGCTTCGCTGCTGATTGGTACGCCATTTTTCATCGTGTTTGGCT
>CANGFL010000192.1 GCA_947453015.1 Oxalobacteraceae bacterium
ATTTTTGATGTGGCTTTTGCTTGCATCACATAGCCGCACACGCTCTCAAATCTTGCGTTTTGTTTCTGCGATTGCTAAATCGCAGAACCTCTCCTTAAATACAGAACCTTACCTACACTGCATAGTCAAGCCATGAGTCGGTGCGGAATTCCCTATCGATATTTCATAGGCTTTAACACCAGTACTCTAATTAGCGTGCTGAAACAAAATGCTAACGACTTATTTTCCAAGGATGGAATGCTAACGATCGTTCAAATCATTTTAAAAAGTCAGGCCTTATCCGTATCGCGGAGCAAGCTATGCCTGGTGTTATAAATAATAGGGAGCAAAAAGTTTACGTAAACCCACCGTTTCAAACGACGGCATTGCTTGGTTATTCGAAAGCGATGAATCATCTACGGCATCAAATCAATCGCGTTGCACCAACTGACGTCAGCGTTTTTTTGTTGGGTGAAAGCGGTACAGGTAAAGAATTAGTCGCAGCAGAGATTCACGCCAAAAGTCTTCGTAAGAACAAACTATTTTTACCGATTAATTGTGGGGCAATTTCCCCGCAATTGATTGAGAGTGAACTATTTGGGCATGAGAAAGGTAGCTTTACCGGAGCGGATCGCATGCACCGAGGGTACTTTGAGCGTGCTAATGAAGGCACCTTGTTTTTGGATGAAATCATAGAAATGCCGGTGTCATTACAGGCAAAATTTTTACGTGTTCTAGAAACTGGAAAATTTACGCGTGTGGGAGGTGATAACGAAATTCATAGCGATGTGCGCATTATTGCGGCAACTAACCAAAATCCTTCTCATGCAATTGCAGAAGGCTATTTCAGATTAGATTTTTATCATCGTTTGAATACGTTCCCCATTCGAATAGCCGCATTGCGTGAACGGGGGGAGGATATTGAGATTTTGGCGCGCCATTTTCTTAATGAGTTTAATCATCACCATGGCACTCGAAAAATTCTTTCAGCAAAAATGATGCCGCAATTAAGGCAATGTCTTTGGCCAGGAAATGTGAGAGAGCTAAGAAATTTTATACAGCGCGCCTGCATACTCGCTGATGAAATAGTGGATTTGCCAGTGCCAGTAGGTGGTGCTGATGAGTCCATAACAGACTCACGGCATTTGGCTATTCGTGTGGGAATCTCGCTCGCGGAAGTTGACCGTCAAGTGATTCTGGCGACACTGTCATTGTGTAGTGGGGCTAAAAAAAGAGCCGCGCATCTGCTCGGGATCAGTTTGAAAACTCTCTATAACCGACTTGAGGACTATAGTGAAATTCAGTTTTCGCCAATTACCTCAGAAGTAAATGCCTTACCAAGACGCTATGCCCCTTTCATCACTGGAGAAAAACATGTTTAGAAAATGGTTGGCGATGCTGATGATCATTTTGATTCTTAGCTGTTCGGCGTGTGAAAGTACCAGTGGTCTCGGTGGTGGAAATTCGCAAACGCAGACTTATCCTGTATCGAATCATGTGAATGGAAAGGGAACGATTGAATCGATCGAGGTTATTCCTCGTGCTAAGAGTGTGGGGCTAGGTACGCTAGCTGGTGCGGCGATTGGCGGAATACTGGGGTATCAATTTGGTGGAGGGATGGGTAAAGCAGTCACTACCGTAGCAGGTGCTGCGGGAGGAGCGTATGTAGGAAATGAAGTGGACAAGAAAGGTCACACGGATGATCCTGTTTATAAGGTCACTATCCGTATGGAGGACGGCACTACTCAATCATTTGCGCAAGAGTCAGAGCCACTCGTCAAGCAAGGTGATCGAGTGAAAATTACACGTGGAGTGGTGTCGAAAATTTGAAATTGCTGAAAACGCTATCCGTGGCAATAAGTATCGCTATGTGTCGCTCATAGTCGCTTAGTGATTTGTTTGTCGTTAAACCAGCAAGGAGATGTCAATGAAATCCTCATCCATTGAAAGCAATGTGACGGTTCCTCCCCATGAAGGTGTCAAGTTGAAAAACTCCTTTAGGAGTGGCTTGTTTACCACCATCTGTTGGAGTGCAGTGCTTGCGGGGGTAGCCATTGCTGTATCGGTACAGCTGGTTTTAATGATGTTAGGAGTTGCCAGTGGCGTTGCACTCACTAATTTCACAATGGGTGAAACGCTGGGCTATGGAGCGTTAATGTGGGCTAGCGTATCGATGTTAATCGCTGCGTTTGTGGGGGCGTATGTTGCGGGGCGAATGTCAGGCTTACGGCGTAAGATCGATGGAATACTGCACGGCGTCATTAGTTGGGCGGTATCGATCTTGCTGGCATTGTTACTGGCAACGACGACAGGTGGATCACTCATTTCAGGTTTAGTGTCGAATGTAATTCACGGTGGGATAGTGATTGCTCCATCAGGCGCAAATGTTGCCAGTATGTTGAATCGACAATTAGGTCCAAATATGGAATCAGCTTCTTTGCGCGTGCTACAAGAATATATTCTGTCAGGTCGGCGTGATCAGGCAATAGACTATTTAAATAGCACGATGAATGTTCAACGTGAGCGCGCAGCTGCGATCGTTGATCAGGCGCTGATACTTTCTGGATCATCCCAACAAGCTTCACCAGAGGGGCGCGCTGCAGAGGCTCGTGTCATTAAAAATTTTCATACGGCTTCGTGGACTACCTTTGTTGCCATGTTACTAGCTGTGGCACTGAGTTGTCTGGGCGGGGCCTTGGGTACTCTTGGATCGCAACGAACTATCTGGAGCGAGAGCACTGAAGATACAGAGTCATCGTCAGGCACATCCCAAGCGGCTATTGGTCGTGCTTGAGTTAGCGGCTCAAGTACTTTAATGTGAAAAAACATCATGACTGTGAGAGTCATGATGTTTATAGGTTGATTATTCTAAGAATCAGAAAAATCACAAATAAAACAGCTAGTTTTAATCGCGCTTAAATAGCAGACCTAAAAGTATGCCTGTACCTGCAGCAATCAACGCCGACTGAAACGGCCGTTCGCGTATGAACTCTATCGTGACGTCGCGACTTTGAGCTAATTGCCGAGTTGCTTGCCCTGCAATTCCACGCGCCACATTTTTCATCGATGAAAAGCGTGCCATTAGTCGGTCTCTGGCTTCGCAAAGCTCACTCTCGGTGAGAGTCGAGGCATGCGACATTAATGCATCAAGATCTTCTTTAAGATTAGCTAATTCTTGCCGCAATCCCAGCACACTAGTGGATCCATTGGATGAAAGGTAATCAAGGCGAGCATTCTTGATTTCTTCACCGACCACAGGGACTTCTTTTCTCATTGTGACCTCCGTTGAACAAGTTGACTCATTAGATGTGAATTTGTGCATGGGGTTCCGTACCCCCGACAATTGATCAAAAAGTGTTTCTCTGAGGCAATTATGATTTCAGGGAAATATCTTGCATAATTGCAAGATTCTTTTCCCGCAACAGACTCTACTGTTCTGTGCATTGTAACTATCGCTATGCTTAAGCTATTTCCATCGACCAACACTGAAAATGATATTGAGCGTAACCGCATTGTGCTGGGTTGGAGTTTGGCTTGGCTATCGATCGTCGTTTTAGTTTTTGCAGCCGCCTCAGTCAAAATTCAATTAGACCGCAATGATTTACTCGATCAGGCACGCAACGAGGCCGTATCTCGTGCGAGTACCGCTGCAGATCAAGTGTTGCGAACCGTATCTCAAATTGATCAACTTTCGTTGGCTATCAAATATCAATGGGAGCATCGATCCGCTCCTCTAGATCTTGATGAGCAATATCGCCAAGGGGTCTATCAAAAAACCATCTATCCGGTTGTTATTAATTCTCAGGGCTATGCGGTGTCTTCTACGCGGCAGCTCCCAAAAAATACTTATATGGGAGATTTGCCGTTTTTTATAAAGCACAGTAAAGATCCAGCAGGTGGATTGTTGATTTCTCCGCCAGCAGATGGCCGTGGCGGCTTTGCTGGGAAAAAAATCATACGGTTTACGCGTGCATTCAACCGGCCTGATGGATCGTTTGATGGAGTAGTGTTAATCGCTAATGAAGTTAACTACGTCACTGGTTTTTATGATGAGTCGCGGTTACTAGTGGGCGACTTCATTTCTGTGTATTTCAACGATGGCGTACTTCTAGCCAGCCAATCCGGTGGTGGTTCGGCTAAGTCTTTGTATAAAGATTTACCGAAATTTTCTTTATCCAAGGGAAGCGCACGCCAGTCTGAAGATCTATTTATCGATCAACGTTCGAGATTAGTCAGCTGGACAACTATTGAAGGCTATCCATTCGTGGCCGCAGCGGCTATTGATGCCGAAAATGCGACGGCCTCCTATACCTCGACACGACTGACGTATATGGGTATTGCAGTAGC
>CANGFL010000193.1 GCA_947453015.1 Oxalobacteraceae bacterium
CACATAGACAGTTACTCAAAGAAGTTTGGGGCTCAGAATTTGTAGAGCACACCCATTACCTGCGTATTTACATGGCGCAGATACGTGCAAAAATCGAACACAACCCAGCGGATCCGCAAATCTTGTTAACAGAGACAGGTATAGGTTATCGATTGGCGGAGGCTTGATCTTCAACACATTCATGACTTACATAGATCTGCTCAACTATGATCTGACACTCGCATGACGATCTGCTTACGTTCGGCTGACCTTGGTAACGCCATGTAACGTCCAAGGCTATTCTTGATAATGCGCAATAGCCTTGATCCTTCGATAATTCTTTGGCTACTCACAATGCGTATTTTTCGACAGGTATTTTTACTGTTTGCAGTTTTATTATCAACCACTGCACACGCTGTACCTAGCTTTGCTCGACAGACCGGCTTGTCATGCGCGGCATGTCATGTCGGAGGATTTGGCCCCCATTTGACAGATTTCGGTGTGCATTTCAAATTAACGGGCTACACCTTCGCGAAAGATAATGAATTCCGAATCCCAGTGGCGGGTATGGTGGTGGCTTCGGTGACAGATACATCTAAGCCGGCTGCGGGAACGGATGCGGATTCAAAAAATAAAAAAGTATCGTTAGACCAAGCATCGATATTTTTAGCGGGCAAGCTTTATCAGAATGCAGGTATTTTTTCTCAGGTGACTTACGATGGTTTAGCCAAAGCTACATCGATCGATCAAACTGAAATCCGATTTGCTAATTCATTTATGGCTGCAGGGCATTCAGTCATTGCAGGTATGACGGTAAATAATAATCCCGGAATGACGGACCCGTACAACGCCTTGCCTGCCTGGGGCTATCCATTCATTTCTTCGGCTATTGCGCCCACACCGAGCGAGGGTACGTTGTTAGATGGTTTGCTGAGCTTACGAGTGATAGGTATTACTAGCTATGCTCAACTCGATGGCAAATGGTTTGGTGAGGTTGGCACGTACAGCTCGATGTCGCAAAATTTTCAAGGTAAATTAGGTTTGGCGGCTGATGGTGATCCGGGGCCGGTGCATGGATCTTTCTACGGTCGAGTGGCGCGGCATGAAAGTTTTGGGGATCATTCTGTATCTGGTGGCGTTACTTATTTTGGTGCTGATGTACAGCCCGATAGAACGGATCCTGCAAAAATCGGTTACAGAGATGTGGCTTTGGACGTACATCACCAATGGCGAATTTCTGATTCGCGAACATTTACTCTGTTGGCAAATATGATTCATGAGCATCGCGATATGTCATCTATGGTGGCTTTAGGTTCGGCACAAATAAATGGGCTTAACTACACCGAACACAATGTATCAGGATCGTACTATTGGAATAATTCGTATGGATTAACCTTGCAGCGTTTCGGTCTAGTTGGGACGCGTGATTCGATTGTGTATGGTTCAGGATTTGCAGGTGCATCGCCTAATTTTAGCGGGAATCGTATTCAGGTCGATTGGACGCCTTTTGGCAAGCAGCCAATAAAAAGTGGCTTTGATCCACAGCTGCGCTTGGGTCTGCAATACACGATGTACGATAAATTTGATGGTGGTAAAACTAACTACGACGGTACGGGTCGTAATGCCAGTAACAATAATAGTTTGATGTTATTTGCCTGGACATTGTTTTAATCCATAAAAATCGGCGCGATGTTTATTTTTGTAAAACATACGTGCCGGGTGCGGCACACAGTCCCTCACTTAAAACGGGGGGCTCTGTTTTTTTCTTATCAGATCGCTGGCTTAGCCAATCATGCCAAGCTAGCCACCATGACCCTTCTTGTTTTTGTGCGCTATCTAGCCAACCTTCGGGGGAGCGGTATGGCTGTCCGTGCGTCGTTGTATGGATATGGTATGAGCGCCCTGGGTGTCCCGGCTCACTCACAATGCCGGCGTTATGCCCACCAGAAGTCAGAACAAACGTAATATCTTCGCAGGGGGTTATCAGATGAATTTTATGCACTGAGCGCCACGGGGCGACATGATCTTCTTCGGTACTCACTGCAAAGATGGGAAGCTTAATGTCATCCGGTGCAATTTGATTGCCTTCGACGGTGAATCTGCCTTGTACAAAATCATTGTGTAAAAAAAGTTTTTCTAAGTATTCGCTGTGCATTTTGTAGGGCATACGAGTAGCGTCTGCATTCCATGCCAATAAATCGATAGCGCCTCGTCGTTTATCCATCATGTAGTCGTGAATCATGCGCGACCAAATCAATTCATTTGAATGCAGCATTTGGAAAGTTCCGGCCATTTGTTTGCCGTCCAAATAGCCTTTATCCCACATCATATTTTTAAGATAGGCGACTTCGCTTTCTGTGATGAATAGCATGAGCTCTCCGGCTTCAGTAAAGTCTGATTGCGAGGCTAGTAAGGTCAAGCTTTGCAAACGATGATCGCCTTTGTTTGCCATGGCGGCGGCGGTAATAGTCGCCAGCGTGCCGCCTAAGCAGTAACCCATTAAATGAATTTTTACCTTGGGTAATTGATCAGAAATAAAATCGATGGCGGCCATCGCCCCAAGCCGATAGTAATCATCCATTCCCAGATTGCGGTCTGCAGCATCTGGGTTACGCCATGAGGCTATGAATACGGTATGGCCTTGTTTTACCAACCAATTAACCATTGAGTTATTCGGTGATAAATCAAGTATGTAATATTTCATGATCCATGCAGGTAGCATCAAGATCGGTTGTTTGTATACGGATTCAGTCTGCGGGGCATACTGAATTAGTTCAATCAAATGATTACGAAATACTACGCGACCTGGTGTGATGGCGAGATTTTTACCAACGATAAAATTTTCTATTCCGGGTGCTGGCAATCCGCTGATGGTGCGCTGCGCATCGGTAATGGCACTTTGTGCTCCATGCAGAATATTTTTACCGCCAGTACGTATCGTTTCGTGAAATAACTCTGGATTGGTAGCGATAAAATTCGAAGGTGATAGTGCATCAAGCATTTGCCGAGCTATGAATGAAATGGTGCGCTCGACATGTTCGGGTAAACCGGGGACTTCGGTGGTTGCACGTCGCCACCAGTTCTCTGCGAGACAAAAATTTTCAGCCCATGCATGCCATGGAAATTGTTGCCAACTCTCGGCTTGAAAACGAGGATCGGCTTCATCACCAGGTCGGTTGTTGCCGTACATTTTGTCGGCGCAATGCTGAAAGTGCACCGCAGGATACGTGGCTAGTTCTACTAAACGGCCGGGTGATTGTGCGAGTTGACTCAACCACGAAAAGGTTGAAGTCGTTAATGCGGCGGGGCTGACGCCTGAGGTCCATTGACCTAGACAGGCCTGAAATAATTTATCGAAAAGATCAAAATTATTTTCGGGTATGGGTTTTTGTAGTGATGTGATTATGTAAGCACTCCAGCGTTAAACTATTTTTCGCTATGTCACGGTATCACGGGGATTTTTCAGTTTTATCAGCATGTAATTTATCACTGACAATACCGACAGGATCACTGGCAGGAAAGCTTTCTTTCAATGCTTCGTCTAATGCTTGCTCAACGTGGCGATCGTTAGTTCCAATCACAATTTTTTTCTTGCTGTGCGGTTTACTGGGGTTAGGGCTAGCCGGTATCGGATTAATTTTTCTCTCCTTGCCCTACGTATGTTTAACCACTGCGACTGAGTGACATCAGACTCCCATAAATATAGAGATTGCCATTGACATTAGTCATGCGGCTCACCGATGACATTATCATCGTTGACTCTCTCCCGCACATTGCATCGTCTTGTGCCAAAACATGGCTCCCGAGCCACCGTACTCTTCAGGCAAAATCAGCATGCTCAGATGAATTGCTTCTAATTCTTTCATGCGGTGATAGTTCATCAGGCCGCGTCGTTGTAACTCTTTATAGGATGCGCAATTGGCTTCAATCTCAGTCAGGCTAGGCTGTTGTGCATGTGCGCACTCATGAAAATAAACGAAGTCCCATATGGCGGGTGTTCCTTTGGATGTTCGTTTGTGAGCTTCGGCGTCAATGATGATGGTTGGCCATCCTTCCGTGTTAAGTCGCATGACAGCGACGGCTCTTCCTAGTTCAGGATTTCGGTCATCTGCATTACTGTAGTTGTTCCATAGTTCAGTTGCGTTGCCAGATAAGCCGTCACGCGAAAAATGACAGGTAACGTCATCTCCGTTGGACAAGACAAATGCAAACGTTACTTTGCTTGAAAAAAGTAGCACGCCAACAAAGAGTAATTTTTTTAAGGTATGAGCAGCTATAGTCATTGGCGACACCCCTGTTTATGAATCGATCGTAAACTTGCGGCTGATAACTAAGTTATATC
>CANGFL010000194.1 GCA_947453015.1 Oxalobacteraceae bacterium
CTTTACCAAAAGGGTACTTTGCGCGCTAAGGTTCATTAAGCCGCGTTTTATACCGTAGATATTTCTCAGTCATCGTTCTTAGTCATCACATGATTATTCCTGGCCAACACCGCTGTGTATTGTTTGATGTGGATGGCACGATTGCCGAGACTGAAGGACAAGCGCATCTTCCAGCGTTTAATCGCGCGCTGGAAGATGCGGGTTTGCCTTGGCGATGGACGCATGCTGATTACAAGCGCTTACTAAAAACAGCGGGTGGCTTTGAGCGCCTGCTGCGCTATGCTGAAGAAACCGGCAATGATGCCGGCGCACTACGTCATTTGCTAGCTGGTGTGCACAAGAATAAAAATAAACACTTCGCAGACATTCTCGCTTCCGGTGCTGTTAAACCACGCGCTGGATTTGCTGACCTGATTCATAGCCTCACACGTCACGATATTCGCTGGGCTGTGGTGACCACCACCAGCCGATCGAATTGGGACGCGCTGTGGAACTATTCACTTTCGCCTTTGGGATTGCTTGCACCGACCACCATCGTAGTGGGTGATGATGTGCAAGCAAAAAAACCCGATCCCGAAGCATATCTTTTAGCATTGCAGCGCTTGAGCCTGAGCGCTCATGATTGCTACGTTATTGAAGATTCCCGTAATGGCTTATTAGCCGCCGGTGGCGCAGGTTTGCCCGTGGCGATCGTGCGCAGTGAGTTTTTTGCGGATGAGTCGTTTGAGGGTGCAGCGGTGGTGGTGGATGAGTTGACGGAGTTGGTGCTTTAGCTGCTCTGGCAATTCGCGCTTTCAGCTTTCAGCTTCTCTTTGTTACGAACCAAGACCAATGAGTTTGGCCCCGCACTTCCGAGCACGTGTTGATGATGCTTGTGGCCTAAAAAATCACCCATTTCCACCCAATTTACGATTGTCTGACTTATAAATGGGTGTTAATGGGTGTATTATTGGTTGCATGTTACGTTCAAACACCCTTCAAATCACACCCGAGATCCTGAGCCTGATTGCTCGGATCGACGAATTTAAAGGTGCATGGCGGGCCTTGGGAACACTTGCGCCCGAGCGTCTTATGGCGCTACGGCGGGTGGCGACCATAGAAAGCATCGGCTCGTCCACCCGTATCGAGGGCAGTAAGTTAACTGATCGCGAAGTAGAGCGCTTGCTCTCCAACTTGTCCATTAAGTCGTTCGACAGTCGTGACGAGCAGGAGGTGGCCGGTTATGCTGAATTGATGGATCTAGTGTTCAGCTCGTGGCAGGACATTCCGTTCAACGAGAACCACATCAAGCAACTGCATCAGGTTTTACTGCGCCACAGTGAAAAGGATGCGCGCCATCGGGGGCAGTACAAGACCAATTCGAACAGCGTTGCCGCATTCGATGAAAACGGGGCACAGATTGGCATTGTCTTTGAGACCGCCACGCCATTTGATACGTCAAGGTTGATGGCCGAATTGGTGTCGTGGGTGAATGATGAGCGGGGAAAAGGGCACCTACACCCTTTGTTGATCATCGCGATCTTCGTTGTGGTGTTTCTGGAGATTCACCCCTTTCAGGATGGCAACGGGCGTTTGAGCCGCGGGCTGACGACTCTGTTGCTAATCCAGGCCGGCTACGCTTATGTGCCCTTCAGCTCGCTGGAGAGCGTGATCGAGCTGAACAAGGAAGCCTATTACCTGGCCCTGCGCCAGACGCAAGGCACCATCCGCACGGAGGAGCCCAATTGGCAGCCATGGCTGGTGTTTTTCTTACAATCGCTGGCCGAGCAGGTTCGGCGACTGGAGAAGAAGGTCATACGTGAAAAGATCGTGCTAGCTGCTCTGCCAGAGCTGTCACTACAGATTGTGGAATTCGCCCGAGAGCACGGGCGCATCACGATGATGGATGCCATCAAATTAACTGGAACCAGTCGCAACACCCTCAAGCAGCATTTCCGCGACCTGACCCAACGTAATCATCTGGAGCAGCACGGTAGCGGACGCGGTGTGTGGTACGGGCTGAAATGAATTGACGGAGTAGGTGGCCTGAATTACCAGCTATTACGCAAATAAACAAAAAATTGTTTAAATTCGAGTTTTATGTGATTTAATATTGCCTTACATATTAAATTTGAACGAAATTTTGTTCATTTTTGTCGGAGGCGGTATGTTGAAGTCCTTTGCTCTGCGCAACTTTCAGTCTTTCCATGAACAAGTTCGCATTTCTCTGGAACTTAACAAACACACTCCAGACGACAACCGAGCCTTTGAGACTCCTCTAGGCTCCAAGCTAAGCAAAGCCCTTGCAGTGATAGGCCCCAATGCCAGCGGTAAAACAACGCTGATTAAATCATTAGCATTCGTGAGTTGGTTCGTTTGCCAATCGTTCCACGCCAAACTTGATGCACCTATTCCATTAATCGGCCACTTCGGCGCTGCCAACGAAACCTCAGAGTTTGAAGTTGAATTTGAGATGGATGGTCACGACTGGAAATACCGACTGATTGCCAGCGAAACTCGCGTCTATTCCGAGCACCTGTACTGCAAACTAACAAGAGCCTACTCCTACGTATTTGCAAGAGATTGGAATACATCTTCAAAACGCTACGACATTAAACAGAATCAGTTTGGCTTTTTGCAAAAGGAAGCAGAGCGCGTACGTGAAAACGCTTCCTTGCTATCGACTGCTGCTCAGTATCAGGTTCCCTTAGCTTTGAAGATTTGTTCGCTGCAAGTCTGTACCAACTTGTACGTCATGGGTCGATACCACTTAGACGATGGGCAAATGGTTGGTGCATCAGCCCTGTACTTTGCCAATGATCATTTGCGATTAGCAATGACGAAATTACTTAAGGATTGGGATTTGGGTTTGACGGATATTCGTATTGAACGACAAACCGTCACGCATCCTGATGGAGACAAAGACGATATTTATATTCCCTTTGGTGTTCACCAGGTAAACGAGATTGAGCATTCCATCATGCTTAAGTATGAATCGAGTGGTACGCAGTCGGCTTTTATTTTACTTTCACGTCTCTTGCCCGTTTTAAATTCAGGTGGCGTAGCGGTCATTGATGAACTTGAATCTGATTTGCATCCACACATGCTGGTGCCGATCTTGGATTTGTTCTTTTCTCCAGAGACGAACCCGCACAATGCACAAATTTTATTTACCTGTCACTCCATTGAAGTGTTGAACTTGCTGCATAAAGCGCAAGTTGTGCTCGTGGAGAAGGATGAAAACTGTCATAGCAACGCTTGGCGACTAGATGAAGTTAAAGGCATTCGCGCAGATGACAACTTGTACGCCAAGTACATGGGTGGCTCTTATGGAGCTATACCGCAGCTGTAAGGGTGTATGGGGTGGCTAGGTATGCCAAGCCACATATTACTCAGCGTAAGACTTTACTGGCCGTTGGTGAAGGCAAATCAGACGCGGCTTTTCTTAAGTATCTAAGAGCCCAGTTCTGTGCTGGGGGTAGTGGCGTTTCAGTAACTGTCCGGCAGGCGAATGGTAAGGGGCCGAGCAACGTCATCAGCACGGCAATTGGCGCTCTCCGGATTTCCAGTTATGACAAAAAGCTTTGTTTGCTGGACACGGACATTGATTGGACGAGTCAAAACAAGATCGATGCTCAACGTAAAAAGATCGAACTTATTGGATCAACTCCATGTCTTGAAGGTTTGTTGTTGCAGATACTGGGTAGACAATTTCCAAAAGTAAGTGATGACTGCAAGCGTCAGTTAAAAGCAATTACAGGCAAAGAAATGTTTGAGGTGGAAGACTACGCACCACACTTTACTTACTTTCATCTGCAGAGCGTGCGAAACAATATTGCAGTGCTAGACAAACTTTTGAGATTGTTCGAAGGAAGGTAATTATTGGGGGGCGACTCGTTGTGATTAACAGGGTTAATCTCATGGATAACAATAATTGCGTCATCGACCAATTGCTCAAACAAACTCATCGGCTACTTCCCTATCAATTAAGTCACGATTTCTGTGCGTGGCGCGCATATCTCTAAGGGCTTGTGCAACGCTAGCACGCCAACAACGTGCTCTGGGGTCGTATACAAGATGCCCGACTAAGTCGTTGGGTAGTTGCCGGGTTTTGACAAACTCTATGCTTCCCCATGAGCCGCAGTCAATGATGCTAGATCGCCCAGAGGACATGACCATGATGCGATTAATGGGTATTTGTGAGATGACGCCTGCATCGCTTAAAACGGTTTCCAGACTCAGGTAGTTCAGCGCAAGTGGGCGCAGTTTTGAGACGGCATGAAGTAAAACTGATCCACGATCGGGCTTGGCTTTTTCGTAGAGATATAAGCC
>CANGFL010000195.1 GCA_947453015.1 Oxalobacteraceae bacterium
AGGAAAGGCGATCTTTTCCATAGGAGGCTGCTCACCCGCATGAATTTTCATTAAGGGTTTCGGTCCGTGCAGGATCGCGGCACACAAACTCGTAAAGGTGAGATCGCCCCAACCGGTTACCACATAATCGGCTAGCTTAACGATGGCTTGTTCTTCGGCTTCGTATGACACTTCCGGCCCACCAAGAACGATGATTATTTCTGGGGCTACACGCTTGAGTAGCGCAACGATATGAGTAATCTCGTCAACGTTCCAGATATACACACCAAAACCAACAATGGTAGGACGATGTGCCAAGAGTTTTTCGACGATGTCGGGCGCTCGCGTGCCGATGACAAATTCTTGCACTTGCGTGATGGGGGCTAACTCACCCATGTTGGCCATTAAATAGCGCAAACCTAAGGATGCGTGTGAAAAGCGAGCATTCAACGTGCTTAAGATGATGCTCATTGTGCTTGCTCGGCTTCCTGTAATTGTCGCCACATAACTTTGCCCGTGGCTGATTTTGGCAAGGCATCAACAAAACCAACCACTCGCGGAACTTTATATGCCGCCATTTGTGTTCGCGCCCATGCTATTAATTCTTCTTCATTGATTTTGCTAGTTGGTTTTTTTACCACCACCGCTTTTACTGTCTCACCGCGATAATCATCGTGCGTCGCGATGATGCAGCACTCTTGTATGTCTGGATGTTGGTACATCATCGCCTCGACTTCGGCTGGCCACACTTTGTAGCCACTCGCATTGATCATGCGCTTTAGTCTGTCGGTAAAAAAGAAAAATCCTTCGTCATCACGATAACCTAAGTCACCCGATCGAAAGAATTTTTTTCCATCCAATTCAAGGAATGCTTCGCGTGTTTTTTGTTCATCGCGCCAATAGCCCACCAATACCTGCGGCCCGTGAATAATGATTTCACCTATTTCATTCGCTGGCAGTTCACGATGCGTTTCAGGATCGATGATGCGTGAATCGACACCGAATATAGGTATGCCCAAACATTGCTGCTTGAGGCGCTGAATAGGATTGGAGTGCGAGGTCGCTATCGTTTCAGATAATCCATAACCTTCCATATAGCGCAGACCCGTCATGTCGAGAAGTTTCTGCGCAATAGCAGCCGGCATTGCTGCGCCCCCTCCAGACACACGCTTAAGACTAGTAATGTCGTATTCCGATAATTTAGGGTTAGATAAAAAATCGATCATCATGGTGGGTATGCTGGTCCAACTCGTAATTTTGTGTTTTGTAATTAATCGACCTGCGAGATCGCGATCCCAGCGCGGCATGATGATCAAGGTCGCGCCAGCGTAAATCGCTGTGTTCATACTGATCTGCATACCAGTCACATGAAACAAAGGTAACGATAGCAACACCACATGATCGGGTGATCCCGCACCAGCCCACATAGCGCCGCTCATCGCGTTGTACATCACCGCGCTGTGCGTATGCATGCAGCCCTTAGGCCGGCCCGTTGTACCCGAGGTATACGGCATACAGGCCAAATCTTCTGGCCCCGCTAGCGCCGTAGCAGGCGAGCGACCTTGGGCAATCGCATCGCTCCATGCGGTGAGCCTTTCATCGTGTATCGGCAAGCGCGGAGCACTCACCCAACTTGGCGCATCGCTTTCGGCATCAGATAAATAGTCGCTGTAACACGCGACGACGATACGACGTAAATTTGTGTCACCTAATAATGGCGTGATTTGGGGCAAGAGCTCTTGCGCAGACAAGGCAATTTCTGCACCGCTATCTTCTACCGTATGACGCAATTCATCTGTTAACAACATAGGGTTGACCGGCACAACGATGGCGTCGGCCCGCAATATCGCATAAAACGCCATTACAAATTGCGGGCTGTTTTGCATCTGCAAGAGCACGCGGTCACCGCGCTTAACGCCACACTGCTGCAAATAACCTGCGAGTAAATCAACCTCGGCTTTGAGCGCTCTGTAAGTGATATTTTTGCCAAAAAAAACGAGAGCGATTTTTTCCGGATAACGCAGCGCGGATATATCTAGGTTGGCGACCAGCGTTGTTTGTGGGGTGGTAAGCGTGTGAGGAAGACCGGCAGGCCAATGGGGGAAGTGTTCTTTATTCATTCTTTTTGGCGTCATCAAGCGCAGGACTTCGCCTGGCCGGCTTCTAGGGTTGGACGATTATAGGTGAGTGCGACCGCCACCCATAAACTTTGCAAATGCCTGCCAAAACGCACGTAAGTTTTCTATTTGACAGCACTCAACGGCTCCAGATCAATTTTTTGCTGCTCTGCACAAAAAAAGCTTGACATGCTGCTTTGCGGCCCTAAAATACGAATTATTGCAGCGCACAAAATATGGCGCCGCTGATGCGAATTTATCGAATTCATCATTTTAGGGAGAAACGCCATGTTTTCATCTGCAACCCAATTATCCAACGCCACTAAGGCAAGCATTGATTCTCATCTGGCCGCTTTGAACGAGTTTGCCGCCAAAGCACTGACAACCGTCGCCGAAGTCGCTGAACTGAATATGGCGACTGCCAAGGCATCGCTGGAGCACGCATCGGCAGCAGCACAACAAGTATTGGCTGCTAAGGATGCTCAAGAAGTTATGCAACTGACCTCTGCCCATGCACAGCCGAACGCAGAAAAAGCGCTCGCCTATGGTCGCCAGTTAGCCAGCATTGCTTCGAAAACCCAAGCTGAACTCGCCAAGGCAACCGAAGTTCAAGTGGCTGAAACTTCACGTCAGGTCAACAAACTGATCGATGAATTATCGAAAGCCGCACCAGCGGGTTCAGAAAAAGCGATTGAAATGCTGAAAGCCAGCGTTGCCAATAGTCACGCAGCCTATGAGCAACTGACCAAAGCAACCAAGCACGCCATCGAAACAATAGAAGAAAATATTACTGAATCAAGCAAGCACTTCGCTTCGACTACTCAGAAGCCAGCCCGCAGCAAGAAGCAGTAATTTGTAATCGTAAGAACTTAAAGAGCCGCAATCGCGGCTCTTTTTACTTTGTGCGGCTCATAGCGAGAGAAACCGCTTCGGCTATTCGAATACCATCAATCGCCGCCGACATGATGCCGCCAGCATAACCCGCACCCTCACCTGCCGGATAAAGACCGCGTGTATTGATGCTTTGAAAATCTGCGCCGCGGCGCACGCGTACAGGCGATGAGGTACGCGTTTCAACGCCGGTGAGTACAGCATCGTTCATCGCAAAACCACGTATCTGCCGATCAAATACCGGCAGTGCTTCACGAATCGCTTGTATGGCATACGTAGGCAGAGCGGTGTCTAGCTCACCCAAGCTCACACCGGGTTGATACGAAGGCTGCACTTCGCCAAACACGTGCGATGATTTACAGGCGATGAAATCACCGACTAACTGACCAGGGGCGTTGTAGTTCGAACCACCCAACACATACGCGCGCGACTCGAGTTCACGCTGAAAATCAATGCCTGCAAGAGGACCATTAGGATAGTCTTCAGGCGTTATACCCACCACAATGCCAGCATTCGCATTACGTTCATTACGCGAATACTGACTCATGCCATTGGTGACGACGCGCCCGGTCTCCGAGGTGGCTGCGATCACCGTGCCGCCCGGGCACATACAAAAGCTATATACAGAACGTCCATTGCTGGCGTGGTGAACTAGTTTGTAATCTGCAGCGCCTAATATAGGATTGCCCGCACTCGCACCATAACGCGCTCTGTCTATCAATGATTGTGGATGTTCGATGCGAAATCCTATTGAAAAAGGTTTAGCCTCAACATGCACACCACAACGATGCAACATCTGGAAGGTATCGCGCGCGCTGTGACCAATCGCAAGCACCACATGATTGGCAGGAATGTGCTCGCCGTTTGAGAGCACGACACCGCGCATCTCTCCATCAACAATCTCTAAGTCATCCACTTTTTGTTCAAAGCGAAATTCACCACCCAACTCGATGATGTTGGCGCGCATCTGCTCAAGCATTTTTACTAATCTGAACGTACCGATGTGCGGCTTACTGACATACATAATTTCGGGTGGCGCATCGGCTTTTACAAACTCTTCGAGAACCTTGCGTCCATAATGTTGGGGATCGCTGACTTGCGTCCACAATTTGCCATCTGAAAACGTACCGGCACCACCTTCACCAAATTGCACATTTGATTCAGGATGCAACTCTCGCTTACGCCATAGCCCAAAGGTATCCTTGGTGCGCTCTCGAACTTGTTTTCCACGTTCTATGATCAATGGATTAAAACCGGCCTGAGCCAGTATGAGTGCTGCAAATAATCCGCACGGACCAAATCCAATCACTATTGGACGCAACG
>CANGFL010000196.1 GCA_947453015.1 Oxalobacteraceae bacterium
CCTCGAATAACGTTAGTCAATGCAAGTGAGGTCGTCGAAATGGACGATCCCTTGGAAACCGCTTTGCGCCGCAAAAAAGATTCGTCTATGCGCATAGCAATTACTCAGGTTAAGGATGGGCACGCACAAGCCTGTGTTTCTGCTGGTAACACTGGTGCTCTTATGGCCGTATCGCGCTATTTACTGAAAACGATGGCGGGTGTTGACCGCCCAGCGATTTGCACCATTCTCCCGAATCAAAACGATGGCCCGACGTACGTGCTTGATTTAGGCGCTAACGTCGATTGCGAGCCGCATCATTTGCATCAATTTGCGTTGATGGGTTCGGCATTAGTTTCAGCAGTCGAAGGTCATGAGCGTCCTACGGTAGGTTTGCTGAATGTCGGCGCCGAAGATATCAAAGGTAATGAGTTGGTGAAGCAGACAGCAGAATTACTGCGCGCTGATCATGCAAAAGGCTTGATTAATTTTTACGGCAACGTCGAAGGAAATGACATCTTCGAAGGCACTACCGATATTGTGGTGTGTGATGGTTTTGTGGGTAACGTCACGTTGAAAGCCGTTGAAGGTTTAGGTCGATTAATCAAAGGCGTGTTGGTGAGTGAACTGCGCAAAGGTTGGTTGGATATGTTGGGCGCGTTGATTGCTCGTAGCGCACTTAAACGAATTTCGCAGCGACTTAATCCATCCCGTTACAATGGTGCCAGCTTGTTAGGTTTACGTGGGTTAGTTTTCAAGAGTCATGGTGGCGAAAAAGCCGATGGCTTTGAATGGGCAATACGTCGAGCATTTGAAGCAGCACGTCATGATGTGTTGTCGCGCATAGAAACTTCGATGGCAGATCTGATGCCTCAGGCAGTTGATCACGCCGACAGTGAGCAAAAAATAGCATGACTAAGTATACAAAAATCGTCGGTACCGGAAGCAGCCTACCTCCACGGAAAGTAAGCAATTCTGACCTCGCAAAAATGTTGGCTGAACGAGGGCTCGAGACGTCAGATGAATGGATAGTCTCGCGCAGCGGCATCTCCTCAAGACACTTTGCTGATCCTGGTGTGATGGCCAGCGACCTAGCCACCGAAGCAGCGCAACGCGCTATTGAGATGGCGGGTCTGAAACCAGACGATATCGATCTCATTATTCTGGCAACATCAACCCCCGACTATCTCGGTGGTTTTCCTAGTACGGCGTGCGTTGTACAGCGCAAACTTGGTATCACCAATCACTGCGCTGCGATGGATATACAAGCCGTTTGTAGTGGCTTTGTGTACGCGGTTTCTGTTGCGGATAGTTTTATTCGATCAGGTATGCACAAGCGTGCATTAGTTATCGGTGCTGAAGTTTTTTCACGCATTCTTGATTTTAACGATCGCACGACCTGTGTGTTGTTTGGTGATGGTGCGGGTGCCGTGGTGCTATCGCAATCCGACGAGCCAGGGATTCTTGCTACTCGTATGCATGCCGATGGTCGACATACTGATATTTTGTGTGTTCCCGGATCAGTGAGCGCGGGTGCTGTGGCGGGTACGGCTTTTCTGACGATGGATGGTCAGGCCGTTTTTAAGCTCGCTGTTTCAGTGTTAGAGCAAGTCGCCAATGAAGTGCTGGATGCGGCGGGTATGCAGGCATCGCAAATCGATTGGTTAATTCCACACCAAGCCAATATTCGCATCATGCAGGGCACGGCTAAAAAATTAGGCCTGCCACTAGAAAAAATGGTCGTCACTGTTGACCGCCATGGTAATACCTCAGCAGCCTCAATTCCATTGGCGTTTGATGAAGCCATGCGTGATGGCCGCATTCATCCGGGTCAGCACATACTGATGGAAGGTGTGGGCGGCGGTTTTACTTGGGGCGCTGTGTTAGTTCGCCTCTAATAAAAAATTCTGAATTTCATTACCCTATGAAAAAAATAGCTTTTGTATTTCCTGGTCAGGGCTCGCAAGCCATTGGCATGTTGAATGGTTTTGCAGGTAATGCTGTCGTCGCTGAAACGATTGCCGAAGCATCGCAAGCCTTAGGTTTTGATCTCGGTAAATTAATTGTAGAAGGTCCGAAAGAAGAACTCGACTTGACGACGAATACACAGCCAGTGATGTTAGCTTCAGCAGTCGCGTTTTATCGCGCGTGGATGGCAGCCGGTGGCAAATTAGCTGACGTTGTTGCTGGCCATAGCTTGGGTGAATATTCAGCGTTGGTTGCGGCTGGAGTGATTCAATTTAAAGATGCTGTGCCACTCGTGCGCTTTCGCGCGCAAGCTATGCAAGAGGCGGTGCCGGTAGGTCAGGGCGGGATGGCAGCGATTCTTGGATTGTCGGATGACGACGTGCGTGCTGCCTGTGTGGAGGCCGCGCAGGGTGAGGTGGTCGAGCCAGTTAACTTCAACGCTCCCGCACAAGTCGTTATCGCTGGTCACAAGTCGGCCGTTGAGCGCGCATGCGAAGTGGCAAAAGCTAAAGGAGCAAAACGTGCCTTGCCGTTGCCAGTCTCTGCGCCATTTCACTCGTCGCTGTTGAAACCCGCTTCAGATCGTTTGCGTGACTATCTGCAAGGCGTTGCATTTGCAGCGCCCGCTATTCCTCTTATTAACAATGTGGATGTGGCAGTGGTGACAGATGCGGCGGCAATTAAAGATGCGCTTGTTCGTCAAGCGGCTAGCCCTGTGCGCTGGGTAGAAACGGTACAAACAATGGCATCACTAGGTGTTGAGCGTGTTATTGAATGCGGCCCCGGCAAAGTACTTTCCGGATTGGTTAAACGCATCCATGGAGAACTCGCCACCGATGCTATTAACGATCAAGCATCAATGGACGCGCTTTTGGAGACAATAGGATCATGAACAAATCGGTTGGACTAGATAAACAGGTGGCATTAGTCACGGGTGCATCGCGTGGCATTGGTCGCGCAATTGCCGTTGAACTCGCGCGCCGTGGTGCAACGGTGATTGGCACAGCGACGTCAGAGTCAGGTGCGATGGCAATCACTGAGTACTTGTCGCAAGCGGGTGCCGGACGTGGGGTTGTACTTAATGTAAACGACGCCGCTCAATCGAATGAATTGGTCGATACCATTAGCAAAGAGTTTGGTAGCTTATCTATATTGGTGAATAACGCGGGTATTACGCACGATCAGCTTGCCATGCGTATGAAAGATGAAGAGTGGGATACCGTTATCGCCACCAATCTGACGGCTGTGGGTCGTTTATCGCGCGCGGTGTTGAGAGGAATGATGAAAGCCAAGCACGGCCGCATCATCAATATCACCTCTGTCGTTGGTTCAGCGGGTAATGCAGGACAGATTAACTACGCAGCGTCCAAAGCAGGTGTTGCCGGCATGACTCGCGCGTTAGCGCGTGAGGTAGGCAGTCGGAATATCACTGTCAATTGCGTTGCTCCTGGATTTATTGATACTGATATGACCAAAGCGCTAAACGAGCAGCAAGTTGCTGCACTATTGCAGCAAATACCTGCGGGTCGCTTTGGTATGCCTGAAGATATTGCAGCCGCTGTAGCGTTTTTAGCATCACCTGAGGCGGGATATGTCACGGGTACAACGCTGCACGTTAACGGCGGTATGTATATGAGTGGCGGTTAATCCGAGTAATTCGATTAATTGCAGGCTTTTGCTTGATTTTCAGTGCATTATTTTGTTAATAAAAGCAAAAGTCAAAAACTGAGTTCCATCGCGCAAACCTGATAAAATGCGCGCACTTTACGAAACCTGTCCTTTGGAGGAGCAAGATGTCTGACATCGAATCCCGCGTTAAAAAAATAGTTGCTGAGCAACTTGGTGTTGCTGAAGCTGATATCAAGAACGAATCGTCGTTTGTTGATGACCTCGGCGCAGATTCGCTGGATACCGTCGAATTGGTCATGGCACTAGAAGACGAATTCGAAATGGAAATCCCTGACGAGCAAGCCGAAAAGATTACGACGGTCCAACAGGCCATCGATTACGCCACGGCACACGTCAAGGCTTAATTTCTACGCAGCGAGCAATTAGTTAGTTTTCAGGAGCATGGTTTGAGTCGCTCAAAGCAACGTCGTGTGGTCGTCACTGGACTTGGATGCGTTTCCCCGATTGGTAACTCTGTTACGGCTTCGTGGGAATCCTTATTGGCAGGCCGATCAGGTATAGCCACCATCACACGTTTCGATGCCAGTCCCTTCTCTACGCATTTTGCTGGTGAAGTCAAAGGCTTCAACGTCGAGGATTACATGCCCGGCAAAGAAGCTCGCCATATGGATACCTTTATCCATTACGGCATGGCCGC
>CANGFL010000197.1 GCA_947453015.1 Oxalobacteraceae bacterium
TACATCCATCACTTCGGCCAGCATGGGTGTGACCTGATTAAATTTTTGTATGTACTTTGCGCGATTTTCTTCGACATGGGTTTCATCATTCCAGGCCGCGATCGAGGCGGACTGTATTGATGGACTCATGGCGCTACCGTGATAGGTGCGATACAACAAAAACTTTTGCAAAATGCCTGCATCACCTGCTACAAAGCCTGAGCGCATACCGGGTACGTTGGAGCGCTTAGACAAACTAGAGAAAGTAATCAGTCGGTCGTACTTACGACCGAGTTTGTGAGCCGCTTCCAGTGCCCCTAAAGGACGCTCATTACCAAAATAAATCTCTGAATAGCATTCATCCGAGGCGATTACAAAGCCGTGTTTGTCCGACAGAGCGAACAAGGCTTTCCATTCATCGAGCGAAAGAACAGCGCCAGTAGGATTGCCCGGCGTGCACACAAACAGTAATTGCACGCGCGGCCACACATCGGCGGGCACCGTAGAAAAATCAGGCGCAAAATTTTTCGCAGGGTCCGAATTCGCAAAGAAAGGCTCGGCACCGGCGAGGTAGGCGGCACCTTCATAGATTTGATAAAACGGATTCGGACAGACCACTACGGCTTTGGCGTAGGGATCAATCACGGCTTGCGCTAGTGCGAATAATGCTTCACGCGAGCCATTGACTGGCAATACTTCGCAGGAAGGATCGAGTCGCGGCAGGCGGTAGCGTTGCTCTAACCAACCGCAGATGGCCGCGCGTAGTGCGTCGGAACCAGCGGTGGTGGGATAGCTAGCTAAGCCAGCTAAATTATCGGCGAGTGCCTTTTGTATAAATGCCGGCGTGGGGTGTTTGGGTTCACCAATTCCCAGGCTAATCGGTCGACGCTCGCGGTTAGGCGACACATCGGCGAATAAGCGCCGTAATTTTTCAAAAGGATAAGGTTGTAGCTTTTCCAGTAAGGGATTCACGGCTGGCGCTTTGTGATGTTGATGTTGTGGCAGAGTGATGTCTCAGGCGTGCGGATTATACCGTCCTAACGAGTACCGCCACTGGCAAAGGCTTAAAACGATGGAAGAAAGCTTTTTGCTAACAGCTTGCTCATAAGTCCTTGATTTGTATTGGCCCTGATCCTGATCCCGACGGAACATGCGTAGATAGTGAAGCAATCTATTCTGCTAAAGATCTGCATGACACTCGATTTAGGTTTTCATATAAGAACGTTGATACCCGGATTTGGTCGGTCGTGCAGCCTTCCAATGTTATGATTACCTACTTGAAGAGATGACCGGGCATTCACTGTCCGGTTTCTGTTTTAAGAGCCGTTTTTACTCATTGTTTTTTCGCGTATCAGCGGCCTGTCATCAGCTTATTTTGCTCAGACTACATGCTAGCGAAGTAAGCTGTTTCTAAATTATCTGATGTATTTACGCTAACAAGTCGATCACGTGCGGTTAACTTCTTTAAAACTCTCCGGATTCAAATCTTTTGTTGATCCGACCAATTTCCAGGTTCCCGGTCAGCTGGTAGGCGTGGTTGGGCCGAATGGTTGCGGTAAGTCCAACATCATTGACGCGGTTCGATGGGTGCTTGGTGAATCCAAGGCCTCTGAGCTGCGTGGTGAATCCATGCAGGACGTTATTTTTAACGGAACCACGAGTCGCAAGCCTGCGGGCCGCGCGTCGGTTGAGCTTTTATTTGATAACAGCTTGGGCAAGGCGGCAGGACAGTGGAGTACGTTTGCTGAAATATCAGTAAAACGCACGCTCACACGTGACGGTACCTCGACCTATTACATCAATAATCAAGCGGTACGTAGACGCGACGTACAAGATATTTTTCTGGGTACCGGTTTAGGACCGCGCGCCTACGCCATCATCGGTCAGGGCATGATTTCGCGCATCATTGAGTCGCGCCCTGAAGAGCTGCGCATCTTCTTGGAGGAAGCTGCGGGTGTATCCAAATACAAAGAACGTCGCCGCGAAACAGAAAATCGTTTGCAGGACACGCGCGAAAATCTGCAGCGTGTAGAAGATATTCTGCGCGAATTGAATGCCAACCTCGAAAAACTACAGAGTCAGGCTGACGTTGCACAAAAATTTAATGTGCTCCAAGGTGAGCAAGAAGAAAAGCAAAAACTACTTTGGCTGCTGAGAAAAAATGAAGCTCTGCAAGAGCAAGAAAAATTTACGCGCGATATAGAAAAAGCGCAAACCGACCTCGAAGGTCAAACAGCGAAACTACGCCACATCGAAACTGAGCTTGAGCATATGCGTCAAGCTCACTACGCAGCGGGCGACCGCATGCATCAGGCTCAGGGCGCGTTGTATCAAACGAATTCTGAAATCGGTAGTTTGGAAGCGCAAATTAAGTTTGTGATCGAATCACGTTCGCGTTTGCAAACGCAATTGAATTCGCTCTCAGCACAGCGCGAACAATGGCAGCGTCAAGGCACGCAATTTCAAGATGAGCTGGCACAATCCGAAGTTGAGTTAGAAACGCATGCTGGCAATGTCGCGCAGGCGCAAGAGGCCGTGCAGCTAAAAGAAGCTGAAATGCCGGCGCTTGAAGAAGCCTGGCGTGCATCTCAATTAGCGACGACAGAATCGCGTTCGCGCATCATGCAGGTGCAGCAGCGGATTGAGTTGGAATCAGCGCATCAGCGTAATGCGTCGAGCATTCTTTCGGGTTTGACTTTGCGTCGCGAGCGACTCACGCAAGAAAAGAGTGGTTTGTCGCAACCTGACACTAGCCACCTGGAAGAGCTTAAAGCACAGGTGCAGGAAAAGCAGGAAGTGCTCGAGCAGGCGAATAACGATTTACAGACAGCACGCATCCGCCAACCAGAACTTGAAAAAGAGCGCCGCGATGCGCAAGAGCAGACGATTGAGCAAAACGCGAATCACGCGCAGCTCGAATCGCGCTTAGCCACACTCAAGCAATTGCAAGATAAATTGCAAACGGAAGGCAAGGTCGCACCTTGGTTGCAAAAACATGAGCTGGGCAAATTACCCCGTTTGTGGCAAAAACTAAACATTGAAGCGGGTTGGGAAACATCGCTTGAATCGGTGCTGCGTGAGCGTACTGGCGCGTTGGAAGTATCGAATTTAGATTGGGCTAAAGCCTTCTTTACTGATTCTCCGCCCGCTAAGTTGTCGTTGTTCTCGCTGTCTGGAACGGCAAATAATAATGACAATTCACCCGCGGGTCTCAAGCCGATGATCTCGATCATGCAAATCAGCGATCCTGGTTTGCGCGCACTGATGCAAGATTGGTTGCATGACGTTTATGTGGCTGATGATGCAGGTGCGGCATTAGCAGAGCGTTCTAAACTTCCTGCGGGTGGTTGTTTTGTAACGCGTCAGGGCCACGTGATTAGTAAGCTTGCAGTGCGTTTTTATGCAGCTGACTCGGAACAAGATGGCATGTTGGCGCGCCAGCAGGAGATTGATAATTTAGTTCGCCAAGTGCGTGCGCAACAATTGTTAGCGGATGAAGCACGCCAGCGTTCTGTGCAAGCTGATGCAGCCTACACTCAAGGTACACAGCGTCTGGAACAACTCACGCGTGATGTGTCTGCATTAACCGATGCGCTGCATAGTTTGCAGATGGATTTGTTGCGTCGAAATGAAGTGTTGGAACGCTTTAGTCAGCGCAGCACACAGATCGAAACAGATTTGGCTGAAATATCGGCTCAAGAAGCTGAACAAAATCAAATCATGCAAGCCGCTGAGCTTGCGCTTGAACAGCTCGATGGTGAATTGGGTGAAGTACAAGAAAAACATGAAGATGGTCAAACGGTTTACCTTGAACATGAAGCCCGTTTAAATCTTGCGCGTGAAACCTTGCGTGAGTTGGGCTTAGCGGCGCAACAAGCAGAGTTTGCGCTCAAGTCCCATGAGAATCGTATTCAAGAGCTCAAGCGCAGCATCGGTACCGCGCAAGAACAATCAGCCCAACTGTATGCCAGCATGGAGCAGGGTCAGCTTGAACTGGAATCGCTGGATGATCAGGCGGCACAGGCGGGATTGCAGTCATTGTTAGAGCGTCGTAGTGAACAAGAAGCAGTGCTCAGCAATGCACGTCATGAACTTGATCAATTAACTCAGCGTTTACGCGGCCAAGATGAATCCAAATTGGCGGCTGATCGCGAGTTGCAACCTATGCGTGATCGTATTGTTGAATTACAACTCAAAGAGCAAGCTGTTCGTTTGAGTCAGGAACAATACGCTCAGCAGCTGGCTGAAGCACAAGTTGATGAAGCTGCGTTGGCAGAGAAACTCACTCCGGATA
>CANGFL010000198.1 GCA_947453015.1 Oxalobacteraceae bacterium
CAGTATAGAGTGATCAACGCGATGAAAGAAGACTTGCCGGTTTGAGAAGGTAAAGTGAACTTAAGCAAACTCATGCAAGCTAGCCCGCTCGACTTCTCAAACCATGCACAGCGGCGGTGCATATCGCCGACCTTATCGCAAACTACGGCTTATTTGCGATACAGCCAGCTCCAAATCGATGACTTGCGATGGCTGTCATCTGATGAAGGTGAATCGGATTTACCCCATAAACTACTCAGCAGCTTTTTAGCACTTGCCCATAAAAGACTCGATGCATTGAGTACAGGTTTTTCTGGCCTTTCTGACGCTTCCAACGCCTCCGACGCTTCAGTAGCAGTCGAAGGCTGCAGCAGCTTTTGTCTAAAGCGATCTGCAAACTGAGACAAAATGACATCGGATACAGGACCGATCATCCGCGAACCAAATTGTGCCAGTTGCCCATTTACCGTGACCTCGGCTTGCCCGTGCAGAAGAGTTTCGTGGTTTTCTTTTGCCAGCAACGTCGCGGTAAGTTTCATCGTCGCTGATGAGCCACTTTTATCGGTGCCCGTAGCCATCAGTAACAGCTTACGTGCTGATGTATCGATCATCACCCGTTCCAACTCACCGGTAAATTGAAGTCGCATCGGCCCGATGCTTACCATCACAAGGCCGACAAAATGCGATGCATCGATTACTTGAGTAATCGATGCTCCCGGCATGCAGGTTGCGACGCGAGGAATATCAGACAGCAGTCGCCAACAATCGGCAACCGCTGCGTTGATAACGAAGGATTTCTCTAGTTCGACCTTCATAGCGTGACCTTAGTGCGCCATGCCATGGGCTTTGAGCGTTTTCCAAACACGATAAGCCGTGTGTGGCAGCTCAAGATGCGTCACGCCCAAATGAGCAAAGGCATCAACGATGGCCGCAGTAATGGTCGGCACCGAACCCACATGCGGCGATTCGGCGACACCTTTTGCGCCTAAAGGATGATGCGGTGATGGCGTCACCGTGAAATCGGTTTCCCAATGCGGAGTCTCCACGGCTGTCGGCACGAAATAATCCATCAGGGTGTTGCCCTGAATATTGCCCTGCTCATCAAATGACAGCAGTTGACCCATAGCGACAGCAAAACCTTCAGTCAAGCCACCGTGGATTTGACCTTCAATCACCATAGGATTAATACGTGTGCCGCAATCGTCTAAGGCATAGAAGCGCCGAATTTTAGTTTCGCCCGTTCCTTTGTCGATATCCACTACACACAAATACACACCAAATGGAAACGTAAAATTAGGTGGATCGTAGTAATGCACGGCTTCTAAGCCAGGCTCCATACCCGCAGGCGGTTTGTTATAAGCAGCCCAAGCGATTTCTGTCATGGTTTTAAAACGCGCGGCATCACCACGAACTTTAAAGCGATCGATTTCCCATTCAAGATCGTTTTCACCAACTTCCAACATGTGCGCTGCAAATTTTTTTGCTTTGGCATGAATTTTTCTCGCTGCCATCGCAATCGCGGCACCTCCTACCGGCGTTGAGCGCGATCCATAGGTACCCAATCCATACGGAGCAGTGCTGGTATCACCTTCTTCGACTTGAATCACTTCGGATGAAATACCTAACTCAGTTGCGATAATTTGTGCATACGTTGTTTCGTGAGCCTGACCTTGTGAAATCGTTCCCATACGTGCAATCGCACTGCCAGTCGGATGCACACGAATTTCACACGAGTCAAACATCCCTACGCCTAAGATGTCGCACATCTTGCTCGGGCCTGCACCCAAGACTTCGGTAAAGGTCGCTAGACCAATACCCATCAATGTCGTTGAATCAGGGTCGGCGCGTTTGGCCGCTTGCTCGGCACGTAAGGCGGTGTAATCAACGGCGGTGAGTACTTTGTCTAATGCCGTATGATAGTCACCGGAATCATATTCAAAACCAAATGCTGAGTTGTAGGGAAATTGATCTTTGCGAATAAAATTGATACGTCGAATTTCTGCTTTATCCATCTTGAGCTTTTGTGCCAACACATCGATCATGCGCTCAATCAGATACACCGCTTCGGTTACGCGAAATGAACAACGATACGCAACACCACCGGGTGCCTTGTTGGTGTAAACACCTTCAACCATGCAATGCGCTACAGGAATGTCATACGAGCCTGAGCAAATATGAAACAAGCCCGCAGGATATTTCGTCGGATCGGCACATGCATCAAACGCACCATGATCGGCAATCACATGTGCTCGCAAGCCTAAAATTTTTCCTTCACGAGTGGCCGCCAGTTCACCTGTCATGTGGTAATCGCGAGCAAAGGCGGTTGAGGATAAATTTTCTATTCGATCTTCTACCCATTTCACCGGACGACCCAACACTATCGATGCCACGATGGCGCACACATACCCGGGATAAACCCCTACCTTATTCCCAAATCCACCGCCAATATCCGGCGAGATAATGCGTACCTTCGATTCAGGAATACCAGACAACATCGACACCACGGTTCTAACGATGTGAGGCGCTTGGCTAGTTATGTACGTGGTTAATTCACCGCGCACGGGATCAAATGAAGCCACCGCACCGCAGGTTTCTAGTGGGCAGGGATGCACACGGGGATACAGAAGATCTTCCTTAACCGTGATTGCAGCCTGACTAAACGCAGCATCGGTTGCCGCTTTATCACCCGCCTCCCAACTAAAAATATGATTGTGGTGATAGCGCTTACCGTGTGCACCCTCTTCTTTACCTGCTAAATCTTCGCGCAACACTGGTGCATCTTTTTCTAATGCCTTGCGCGGATCGATCACCACAGGTAGCTCTTCATAGTCCACACGAACTGCCGCAACACCATCTGCGGCGATATAGCGATCTTCCGCAACCACGACCGCTACCTCTTGCATTTGAAAATGAACTTTTTCATCCGCTAGTACCGCCGCAACATCGCCGGCAAGTGTTGGCATCCAATGTAATTTCAAAGGCTTGAGATCATCGGCTGTGAGTACCGCAAGCACGCCTGGAATAGCGAGCGCTGCTTCTTTGTGAATTTTTTTAATCCGTGCATGAGCAAAAGGTGAACGAACAATATCGATGTGAACCATGCCAGGTAGCTTAATGTCATCGACATACCGACCCTTGCCTTGAATAAAACGAGCATCTTCTTTACGAGGACGCGATTCGCCAATACCCATCAGCGCCGCTTTGCGATCAGGTGCATTCATGAAAATCTCCGTTGTATATTTTGGATTAGCTCTTTGAGCTAAATAAAGAATCAAACCGTCGCAGTTTCGCTGGCCTGAGTGCGCAACATCTCGGCTGCCCTCTGAATCGCTTTAACGATATTTTGGTAGCCAGTGCAACGGCAAAGATTGCCGGACATCCCCATTCGTATTTCGTCTTCCGATGGGTTGGGGTTGTCTTGCAAGAAGCGATAGGCGCGCATCAGCATGCCGGGAGTGCAGAAGCCGCATTGCAATCCATGTTCTTGTGAAAAACTGAGCTGAACGGCATGTAACACAGCGCCACTAGCGAGCCCTTCGACCGTCGTGACACTTTTACCGTTACATTGCACCGCAAGTGTCGTGCACGACTTAATCGACTGCCCATCAACATCGACCGTGCACACACCGCAGTGACTGGTGTCGCAACCGATATGAGTCCCTGTCAGATTTTGTTGTTCACGTAAAAAATGAACTAGCAACAGACGCGCATCAACCTCAGCCTCAACTTTTTTTCCATTGATCGATAACTCTATTTTTTGCTGACTCATAAACTCCCCCGTAGATTTATTATTCGATGTTTCGCTTTTTTCTTTTTCATGAATGATTAAGAACAGCGTGCTGCAGCAAGACTGATGGCTCGCTTAGTCATTTCACCTGCCATCGCGGTTTTGTACTCAACATCACCACGCAGATCTTCTTGTGGGTGACAAATAGTTCGTACTTGAAGAGCAACCTCATGGATAAGATCTGGCGAGAGTGTTTTACCTACCAACAGCTGCTCTGCCGCCATCGCACGTAAGGGCGTCGGCGCAACATTGGTCAACCCTATGCGCGCCTTGGTAATGACATCGCCCGATCGTTGCAAGACAACTGCCGCTCCTGCCGTTGCCCAGTCACCTGTTTTGCGTTTGAGTTTTCGATATGCGCAACCTGTACCTGTAGGCAGTGCTGAAATTTCCAAACAAACGAGCAATTCATCTGATTGCATGACGGTCATGTAAGGACCATGGAAAAAATCGACTGCAGCGACTCGACGTATTCCTCGCGCGCCCTGCAGCACTAGCGTCGCATC
>CANGFL010000199.1 GCA_947453015.1 Oxalobacteraceae bacterium
AACGCAGCGACGATTTTTCTGCCGCCCTAGCTTCCTGTCAGCGCGAAGCAAAAGCGAGCTTTGGTGATGAACGTGTATTGATTGAAAAATATCTACTACGTCCGCGACATATTGAGATTCAGGTCTTTGCCGATACACAGGGTAATTGTGTGTCGTTGTTTGAGCGTGATTGTTCGGTACAAAGACGTCATCAAAAAGTATTAGAGGAAGCGCCTGCGCCTGGTATGTCTGCCGAGCGACGCGAAGCGATGGGTAAAGCGGCAGTTGAGGCTGCGCGTGCCGTAGGTTACGTTGGCGCAGGCACAGTCGAGTTCATTGCGAATCAAGATGGCAGTTTTTATTTCATGGAAATGAATACGCGTCTTCAGGTTGAGCATCCTGTGACTGAGATGGTGACCGGTATTGATTTAGTTGAGTGGCAGTGTCGTGTAGCCAATGGTGAGCGTCTACCGAAATTGCAGCATGAGCTGGAGTTGCATGGTCATTCGATTGAAGCACGTATTTATGCTGAAAATCCTGAAAAAGGTTTTCTGCCATCGATAGGGCAGCTCATACATCTGCGTACACCGCAAGCCTGTGCGTTTACGAACGAATCTTCAGTGCGGATAGATTCGGGTGTGAGTCAAGGTGATGTGATTACTCCACACTACGACCCGATGATCGCGAAGTTGATTGTGTGGGGTGAAGATAGAGCGCAGGCGTTAACGCGGATGTCAGCGGCGTTAGCTGAATTTGAAGTGGTGGGGCCGTCAACCAATATTGCATTTCTCGGTCGATTGATTGCCAGTCAGCCGTTTTCAACCGCTGATCTTGATACGGGATTGATAGAACGTCATCACGCTGATTTATTTCCTGCACCGCCTACACCGTCGCTTACTGCATTGAGTTTGGCAGCAGTGATGTTGACTTTAGATGAGCGAGCCGTATCTGCCGATCCATGGTCACTCGCTACGGGTTGGCGTATGAATAGTGAGTTATCGCGCGCGCTTCAATTTAGTGATGCATCGGGCGAGCATTCACTGACCCTAACCTATCAGCACAATCAGCTGGTGTTTACTTCAGCCAATGCAGGCTGTGTTGTAACGGATATTCAGCATGACGGTGCACATTTACGTTGTAGTGTGGATGGACAAAAAATAACGGCGCATGGGGTTCGTGCTGGTGAAATGTTCCATCTGTTTTATGAAGGTCATCACTGGCAGCTGCTCTGGCGCGATCCGATTGCGCATGCCGGTGAACACGAAGCCGAGGCAGGTCGATTGACCGCGCCTATGCCTGGCAAGATTGTGAGTTTGTTAGTCGCGCCCGACGTGGTGGTGGATAAAGGTACGCCGCTACTCATTATGGAAGCTATGAAAATGGAGCACACGATTAGCGCTCCCGCTAAAGGCAGTATTGCTGAACTGTTGTATGCCGTTGGCGATCAGGTCGCTGAAGGTGCGCAGTTGCTGACATTTATTCATCAGGAGAATGCATGAGCACCACCGGATTACCCAAGGCAGTAAAAATTGTTGAGGTCGGTCCGCGCGATGGCTTGCAAAATGAAAAGCAAACGATCGCTGCAGAGATAAAAATCGATTTGGTGAATCGTTTGACTGCTGCGGGGTTTCCAAATATTGAAGCGGCCTCCTTCGTTTCACCTAAGTGGGTGCCGCAAATGGCGACCTCGACAGATGTGATGAATGCCATCACTCGTAAGCCAGGCACGATTTATTCAGCATTGGTGCCGAATATGAAAGGCTTCGAAGCCGCACTCGCAGCTCGCGTAGATGAGGTGGTGATATTTGGTGCGGCATCGGAAGCGTTCTCGCAAAAAAATATTAACTGCTCTATCGCAGAATCGATAGAGCGCTTTCGCGAAGTGGCGAACGCTGCGAAACAGCACGGCTTACGTTTGCGCGGTAGTGTGAGTTGCGCGTTGGGTTGTCCCTATCAAGGCGAAGTCACTGCGGAAGCAGCTACGGATGTGGTGAGACGCATGCGTGATTTGGGGTGCGATGAAATCGATATTGCTGACACCATCGGTGTGGCAACCGCAGGAAAAGTCAGGCGCGTGTTCGAGCATGCTGCGCGTGAATTTCCATTAGATCAGCTCTCGGGTCATTTTCACGATACGTATGGTCAAGCCTTGGCGAATATTTATGCTGCGTTAGAAGTGGGTGTGTCGATTTATCATTCGTCAGTTGCTGGTTTAGGCGGCTGTCCTTATGCCAAAGGAGCGACAGGTAACGTAGCAACCGAAGATGTGTTGTATCTGATGCAGGGTTTAGGTATTGAGACGGGCATTTCGCTCGATGCAGTAGTTGAAGCGGGCCAATTTATTTCGACGCATCTGGGTCGACAGTCATCCAGTCGTGCTGGTACGGCGATAGCGAGTAAGCGTGCCGCGTAACTGTGGCTGCATGGTGATTAAGATAAGAGGCGAGTGATGAGTCCAGAACTACAACCCGGCGTGCGATTTGAATGGCAAACCACGGTCCCTGAAAAAGGCTTGGTTCCTCAACTGTTTGGTCATCACACGGCCTTTGCGAACGACATGCCAGCGGTATTAGCTACGGGCTATATGGTGGGTTTGATGGAGTTGGCATGCACTCAAGGCATCATGCCTTATGTTGACTGGCCGCGTGAGCAAAGCTTGGGCGTGCACGTCAGCTTTTCGCATTTGGCAGCGACACCGCCGGGTATGCAACTCACCATACGTGGTGAAGTGATTGCGGTCGAGGGTCGACGTGTACGTTTCAAAGTCGAAGCATGGGATGGCTTGGATAAAATCAGCGAAGGTGAGCATGAGCGTGCTGTGATCATTGCAGATAAATTTCATCTCAAGCTGGCTGAAAAAAAACAGCGTGCCGGAGTGTGATCCAGTGAGTACTCAGCAAGATTTACAGCATTTCGATCCGCTCAAGCATGAGGGACCCTTTCCTACGCCGTGCATAGGTATTTGCCACATGGATAGTAATTCAGGCTTATGCAAGGGTTGCTATCGTACGATTGATGAAATTATCGACTGGGGCGTTGCATCGGAATCAAAGAAATTCGCGATCTGGCAGGAAATCAAACGCAGGCGTAGCTTAGCGTAGCCAGTCTTCGGCATCGCATGGCAAAGTCGATGCACAATCCTTATCGCAGGTTGATTTCAGCGCGCAGTCATTTTCTTAATGGCAGATCACATAACTCTTGATCGCAAGGTACAGTCATGAAGCTTCCCGATGGTATGCATGTGCTCGAGAGAGGTTGGCTCTCGTCGAACAATATTGTTTTTATCGATGATGAAAGAACCGCAATCGTCGATACCGGTTACAAAAGCCACGAAGAACAAACATTGCAATTGGTACAGGCTTTACTGGCAGGTCGGCCATTGGATGCGATTTACAACACGCATCTGCACTCCGATCATTGCGGCGGTAATCGTATTTTGCAAGAGACGTATCCTAAGGTTCGTACCTCGGTCCCTGAAGCAGAATTTCGACGTGTTGAAAACTGGGAAACCCGTTTACTGACTTTCAAAGCCACTGGCCAGCGCTGCGATAAATTTCGCGCTGAAGAAAGCGTTAAAGCGAATCAAAAAATACGTCTCGGAGGAAATGATTGGGTGGTGCATTGCGCACCGGGACATCATCCGTATTCGTATATTTTATTTTGTGAAAAGCACGGTATTTTGCTTTCTGCCGATGCGCTTTGGGAAAAAGGCTTTGGTGTGATTTTTCCGGCGCTGGATAGTTGGGCAGGTTTTAAAGAAACGCGCGACACTCTGGATATGATAGAGGCGATGGATGTGCGTTTAGTGATTCCCGGACACGGCAGACCCTTTACTCAAGTTCAAGAAGCGATTGAGGCGGCGCATTCACGTTTGAATTATCTTGAGGCCGATCCTCTGCGTAATGCGCAGAATGGCATTAAGGTGCTGACGAAATTTTTGCTGATGGATAAACAGCGCGTCAAATTATCTGAGGTGCCTAAACTACTCGCTAGCGTGCCGTTAATTAGCGTCGCTAACCGGCGTCACCTGAGTTACGGAGAAATCCATTTAGCGTATTGGACAGTGACGCAACTCAAGCGCGCTGGCGCCGCCAAGGTCGAAGGTGATGAATTAGTGAATATCGAACCTGCGAACTGACGGCGTTGATTACGATTTGTAATTTTAAGAACGTGGATACGGTGTTGCCATAACGCGAGCGCGCGCAGCAACATATTCTTTACTCAATCGATCGATGACTTCGGCTGTCGTTGGTACATCGGTCATCAAACCCACGCCTTGAC
>CANGFL010000200.1 GCA_947453015.1 Oxalobacteraceae bacterium
CAGTCTGCTGCACACACATGCCTACACCTGCAAAATTGATGTCAAGCGCTGAAGATGTAGAGAATGCCTTCTACGATGCGATTGTGCGCGCCGATCTTGAAAGTCTGATGGCGCTCTGGGCAGATGACGAAGAAATTGTGTGCATACATCCTGGCGCACCCAGACTGCAAGGGCATGCGGCCATACGCGAATCCTGGGAAATGATTTTTGAACGCGGTCCTGTTCACATAAGGCCGCGCCAACTGCACATCAGCCACAACATGACGTGCTCAGTTCACAACCTGATTGAAGAAGTTAAAACGCCTGACGATCCCGATTGGCAAGAAGCGCATATTCTGGCGACCAATGTCTATCTCAAAACACCTCAGGGTTGGCGCATCGTGATTCATCACGCCTCCGTCGCGCCGGGTAAGCCCGCTGACGATCCGGGTTCTGCAGCAGCCATGCTGCACTGATGTAAGCAGCCCATGAGCGACTATTCCGCTCCCGGATGGCTACCTGGTGGCCACCTCCAAACAATCTATCCAGCTAAATTCATAGAGCCACCAGCTGTCACACTTAAACGTGAGCGCTGGGATACACCCGATAATGATTTCATCGACGTCGATTTCGTTGAGGGTCTTCCAGGTAAACCACTGCTGGTGTTATTTCACGGACTAGAAGGCTCTTCGTCCAGCCACTATGCTCGCTCCATACTCAAACATATTGAATCATTAGGTTGGTCAGGCGCGATTCCTCATTTCCGTGGATGCTCAGGTGAACTCAATCGAGCGCCACGCTTTTATCATTCAGGCGATTCAGGTGAAATTGATTGGATACTGCATAAGATGGTGCGCCATCCGCTATATCGCAATGCCTCAAATTTTTTTGTAGCTGGCGTTTCATTAGGGGGTAATGCGTTATTGCGCTGGCTTGGTGAATTTCCGGAAGATTCTGGTTTTGTAGATGCCGCCTGCGCTATTTCAGCGCCACTCGATCTGGCCGCCGGTGGTGCTGCGCTATCGCGTGGTATCAACATGATCTACACACGCTCTTTTTTACAAACACTCAAACCTAAATGCCTAAACAAGCTAGAGCAGTTTCCGAATTTGTTTGATCGCGACAAAATGCTCAAAGCTCGTAACCTCTACGAATTTGATAATGTCGTGACCGCACCTCTACACGGCTATCGGGATACAGATGATTACTGGAACAGAGCGAGTGCAAAACATGTGCTGCCCTCTATCGTAGTGCCGACGTTGGTGCTAAACGCACGTAACGATCCTTTTTTACCCGCCAAACATCTGCCACGCACGGCTGCCGATGCTGTATTACTTGAATACCCTGCGCATGGCGGGCATGTAGGTTTCGCGCGCGGTCGACCTCCCGGACATCTCGATTGGTTACCCAGACGGTTAGTCAGATTTTTGAATGACCAGATTAATCTGCGGCGCCAAGAAAAATCATCGCGCTCAACGTGATCACTAGCCTAAGCAACATTTAATGGACGACCTCGTAAAACAGTCGCTGACTAAATGGCCTAACGTACCGCACTGCTATGGGTGGTTAGCATTGGATGCTCGAGGTGCCTTTCGCATGCGCGATGAAGAAGCGCAAGCTACGAATCAACCGGGTGACATTATTCGGCATGAATCACTGCTGGCTTTTATCTATCGCAACTATGATTGTGATACCCGCGGGGCATGGTATTTTCAAAATGGGCCGCAACGCGTTTATGTCGAGCTTGAAACTACACCCTTTATTGCACGCACTGATCCTGAGTTAGGTTTTGTATTGCATGACCGCACGCCCGTACATGAAATTGAGTTTGTTTTCATGACCGATGCAGGTCAATTAATCATCCAAAGCCAGCACAAAATCGCCATGCTCGACCCTAGCGATCTAGCGCACTGTTTAGCTTTGCTCTATGTGGAAGATCGTGCGATAGCGGATGACGATTTGCTGACATGGCTAAGCGCACCGAATCAACCAGTGCAACTAAAATTAGGTCAGCAATTCATACGCGTGGAATGGGTAGCTTCAAATCAATTAGAAAATCGATTTGGCTTTATTGCTCATCCAAGTAAGCTAGCCCGAACAAGCCAACCATAAAACTCACTTTATTTACGCTTGGATTTTTCCATCAACTCTCGCCAGCTCGCCTGTAGCTCGCGTTCGCGCGCGTCGATCACCGCTTGATCGTAAAACGAGGCATCGGAAGAGCCCCGCGCCATTTTTAATTGCTCCAGTGCGGCAGGTAATGCGCCCGTGAGTGAATAATACTCAGCCAACGCAAGGTGCTGCAAAGCTAACTTACCCTGCTCTGCATAGGCTCGTGCTAATGCTCTTTGTACACCGGGGTCTTGTCGATATAACTGAGCTTGATCACGCAAAAAAGTAGTCGCTTCATTTTTTTTGCCATTCACCAATAAGGTATCAGCGTATTGCATGGTGATAGCACGTGATAAAGGGAATTGAATGCGCGCTTCTTTAGCCAATGACAGCGCGTTAGATGCCTGCCCTCCCAACAACTCCAATTCAATCGCAAAGCTCGATAAAATTTGCGAAGCAGGATATGTCGGCGTACGAGCCGCTTCTGCTTTTAACTCATTCAATAAAACAAACGCAGTCGCTGAATCGCGCTGACGTTGAGCCAGCATGGCTAAACCATATTTGGCTGCCATTAACTGCGCCCGCGTACCTTGGCGCGATTGCTCTAAAAACACCGTAGTCGCATCACGCCAACCCTGGGGCGTATCGTCTTGCAGAACTCGCAGACGAGATCGGATGAGTAAAAAATCTAAACTGTCGACATGCTGTTTGTAAGACAACGTACGAATACGCGCTTCAATATCCGCCATACGTTCACCCGTCATCGGGTGCGTCCGTAAATACGACGGCAAATTGTCAGTGCGATTACGGCTGGCATTTTGCAATCGTCCGAAAAAATTCACCATGCCGTTTAATTCAAAACCCGCACCTCGCAAAATCTGCAAACCTAAACGGTCCGCCTCGCGTTCTGCATCACGCCCAAAACTCAGCTGGCGTTGAGCAGCGATACCCGTACTGCCCATCATGGCCGCACCCGCTATATCAGGACTACTTCGCGCGGCCAGCGCAGCAATCAACAAACCAGCCATAGGTAGCAAGGCATCTTTGCGTTGATTGCCTATCATTCGCGCAATATGGCGTTGTGACACGTGGCCTATTTCATGCGCTAACACTGATGCCAACTCGGATTCAGATTGCGCAGACAACACCAAGCCTGAATGCGCACCGATAAAACCGCCGGGCAAAGCAAACGCATTCAACGAAGGATCTCGTACACCAAAGAAAAAGAAATCATATCCGGCATCACCGCGCGCCTCTGGACTGCTGCCCAACAAAATCCCGCCTAGTTGATTCAGATAATCCAGCGTTGGCGCATCCTCGATGTAATCCGGATCACGACGAATGTTATTCATCACCTGCTCGCCTAGCCGCCGCTCCATCAATGGCGACAGCTCTTCGCCATCTGTTCCACCCAAATTCGGTAAATTTTGCGCGTGTAAAAGCGAGGGCGCGATCAATACAGGACTCGCTAAGGCGAGCACCATAGCAACCCCAAGGCGAATGGCGGGATGCAGGAAGCGGGGATAAGGCGCGGGTTTCATAGTGCTATGATACCTGCAAGCTGATGCACCTCGCCTTTACTCACACGCTCTTACATCCTGAAATTTTCCTGACATGAGTTCTAAAAAAATAGCGAACGATATGAAATCCGATAATGGCGGCCTGACCCATTTCGATGAGGGCGGTCAAGCCCACATGGTTGACGTCGGCGCCAAAGCCGAAACCCATCGAGTAGCCATCGCTAGCGGTATTATTTCGATGAAACCACAAACCCTAGCAGTAATTACCTCAGGCACCGCCAAAAAAGGCGATGTGTTGGGCATTGCTCGAATCGCCGCCATCATGGGCGCCAAACGTACAGCAGACCTCATACCGCTTTGCCATCCACTGGCGCTAACTCGTGTTGCGGTTGAATTCACTACCAACGAAGCCGAGTCCAGCATCATGTGCAACGCTCAAGTCGAAACCTACGGTAAAACCGGCGTGGAAATGGAAGCGCTGACCGCCGTGCAGATAGGCCTGTTAACTATTTACGATATGTGCAAAGCGATTGATCGAGGGATGACCATTACTGAAGTACGAGTGATGGAAAAGCAAGGTGGGAAGTCGGGGCACTGGAAGACGGAGTAGTTGGTACTAACTTTAAAAAATAGTTAG
>CANGFL010000201.1 GCA_947453015.1 Oxalobacteraceae bacterium
ATGCGCTGAAGCCACGAGTAATTGATTAAGTAACTGATTAATTGACTGATTTCCATGCATTCCAAGCCAGACTGGCTGCGCATAAATCTTCAATCGCTGTACCTACCGACTTAAAGACGGTGATCTCGTCGTCATTACTCCGACCGGCATGACGATGGGTTGTCAGATCGGCTAATTCTGCACGAACAGCATCGCGAGTCATCAATCCCTGTTGTAGGGGTTGAATTAAATCGCCTGCTTCAGCGAGGGTACCTTCAAACGTATCGACAAAAATTTGTGCATGACACATCAATGCATCATCCGCTTCGCGCATGTCGGGTCGAAATCCGCCAACCAGATCGATGTGTGTCCCAGGTTTTATCCAGTCGTGAAAAATCAATGGTTCTTTACTCGTGGTTGCACAGCAGATGATGTCCGCTTGCTGGGCTGATTGCGATAAATCATGTGACTCAATGATAGCGATATGCTCGGGTAAGCCTTCTTCACGTAAAGTATTGGCAGTTTGTGTAACGCTTTCCGAATCTCGTCCCCATACGCTTACTTGTTGAATTGGGCGTGTCATGCAATGGGCAATCGCCATGTGCGGCGCTAAGCGCCCTGTACCCACTAACAAAAGATGATGACTTTCATTGCGCGATAAATAATCCGAAGCTAACGCAGATGCTGCCGCTGTCCGTCGAAGTGTGAGTTGTTCGCCATCCATGAGCGCAATCGGCACGCCGGTAGCGGTATCCATCAAAATAAACAAAGCATGCACTGTTGGTAAACCCAAGGCGCGGTTTTCAGGTGCGACGGCGACTACTTTAAGACCAAGCTGTTTTGATTCCTGCCATACGGGCATAATCAATAGAGTCGTCGGACCCGGTTCAGATACGCGATGCGCGTGACGCAGTGGTGCATGATTCACTTGCGTGAACGTTTTTCGCAAAGCCTCTATCAGCATGGGATAAGGCAGATAGTGTTTGAGTTCGTTGCCGTTAATAAAAGGAAGCATTACATTCGTATCTCATAAAAATCGTGCGTTCTGGTGAGGCTACGCAATGGGTCTATTGTAGCCAAACGACCTTACATCACGTGGGATAATCTAGGTAACCTAATCGAAGGCAGCGCGAATGATTCTAAGCACTAGCTTATTCGGCCGATGGGCCTTGTTGTTAATAGCGATGCTCCTGTCAGCGTGTACTACGCTGCCACAGGGTAGCGGCTTGCCTGCGCCATTCAGCAGATCGCTTGCACTATCAGGTATTCCTCCAGCGGCGGTTGCCCTCGATGTTAGAGCGCTCGATGGACAAGTACTAGCCTCTCATAATCAACAACGCGCTTTTAATCCTGCATCGGTCATGAAACTAGTGACAACAGCTGCGGCCTTAGATCTTTTAGGTCCGGATTACCGCTGGATGACGCGCGTGTATGTCCAAGGTACTCTCGCCGGTGATGTACTGAATGGTGATCTAATTATTCAGGGAGGGGGTGATCCACGGCTCGCGCATGAAGATCTTGCACGTTTGTTGCGTCGACTTCGTAGCTTAGGTGTGCGTGAGATTCATGGTGACTTAGTGCTAGATAGCAGCCTGTTTCAAACAACGCTAGACGATGCGGCGGCATTTGATGGTTTGCCCAACCGTGCGTATAACGCGCTGCCCGATGCACTCTTGCTCGATGCAAAAGCGATTAGCTTGCGATTTTTTCCTGATGTGCAAACTCAGAGTGTGCGCGTTGCGATGGAGCCGCCGATGGTCGATTTTTTAATCGAGTCTCCCAAGCTTGATGCTCAGCCTTGTACTAATTGGCGTGAAAAATTAGGGTCGGTTGTTGATCCAACAGCTGTCCATTTTTCTGGCAGTTATTCCGTAGACTGTGGTGAGCGAGTGCTGGTATTGCATGCGCATACGCTGAATCATGCGCGCTATTTCGACGCAGTTTTTCGTCAACTGTGGCGTGAGCTGGGTGGCAGCATTACTGGTGTGATGCGCGAAGAAAAAAAATCAGAAAGTGCGCGTGAACTTCTGCAATGGGAGTCAGCCACATTGTCACACATTATTCGCGACATTAATAAGTACAGCAATAATGTGATGGCGCGCCAATTATTACTGAGTCTTGCCATGTCACCTACTGGCTCGCCAGTGACCGCAGAAGCAGGTGCAACGAAAGCAAAAGCCTGGTTAGATTCTATAGGTGTTAATTCTCAAAACGTAGTGATTGAAAACGGTGCGGGCTTGTCGCGACAAGAGCGCTTGAGTGCCGAGGCGTTAAGTACAGTGCTTAACCATGCGTGGCATAGCTCTTACATGCCGGAATTTATCGCCTCGTTACCCATTGTCGGCGTTGACGGCACGATGATTCGAACGCTAAAAAATTCTGCGGTTAAGACCCGAGCTCACATAAAAACCGGCAGTCTTAACGATGTGGCCAGTATTGCTGGTTATGTGAAAGCAAAATCCGGTCGTTGGATCAGTGTCGTTTGCATGATCAATCACACAGAGGCGAATTCAGCTAGACCGAGTTTTAACGATTTACTCGAATGGATTTACGAAAACTATTAACGCGCAATGCCGCGTTGAATCACAAATTTTCTTGAGTCACTGTCGCGGCATTTTGTTTGGGTTTGAACATAACCGTCGACATCGCTCCCAAAATCAACACAATCGCAGCGTAATCTTGCCAGTGCGGCGTTTCGCCGAGTATCCACGCACCTGAAAACGTACCTAACACCGGAATGAACATCACAGACAAACTCGATGCTACAGGTGGAAGTATGCGCGCGAGTTTGAACCACACTACATGAGCGAAACCAAAAATAATAATCGCGTTGTAGGCGATGCATAGCCACTCTACCGAGTTCGGCCAGCGAATGCGTGGGCCCTCAACGATCAGCGCTATCAGAGTAATGCTGGTGCTGGCAAATGCCAACATCCAAAAAGTGAGCGACAAGGTCGGCATATCAATGGTGGTGCGCTTCATTAGCACGGTTCCGAAGCCCCAACCAGCAGCGGCAATCAGTACCAGCAATGTTCCCAGCGGTTGCCCGGATATTCGGGAAAACTCACTCGACAGTAAGAGCATCGCTCCCGACATGGCCAGCAAAATACCGACTAGAGAAGAGCGATTGATACGATCACCAAAAAATACCAGACCAGCTAATACCGCCCAAGCAGGCATGGTGTAACCAAGGATGGCAGCACGACCCGACGACAGCATTTTTACGCCGATAATAATTAGCGAGTGCCATATCAGCATGTTGGGAATAGCTAGTTTGATGATGGTGCGGGATTCACCCTTAGGAATGGTGAGCGAAACACCTTGCACTCGGGCTACCAGCCAGATGACAGCGAGGCCACCAACCATACTTAGCACACGAAAAGTCAGCGGCGGAAATTCGCGCACACCTATTTTCATAACGGGCCAATTCAGGCCCCAGAACAGCGTTAAAAGCGCGAGCAGCACCAGATCTTTGCGGTTGAGATGTCTCATGGGGCGAGACAATAGCATGACCGGCTACAATACCGGGGACTCCATAGGCTCAAACTTTTCAATTCGACTATCGTGAAATTCACTGAAAAACTAGCTGTTGCAACAGCAAACCATCATTCTTTGCTCTGTGTGGGATTGGATCCTGACGTGGCGCGATTCCCTGCTGAATTTAAAGATAAGCCGGATGCGATTTTTTTGTTTTGCAAAGCCATCATCGATGCCACTGCTTCCTATGCCTGCTCTTTCAAGCCGCAAATCGCTTATTTCGCAGCGTTGGCTGCTGAAGATCAACTGCAAGCGATCTGTGATTATCTGAAACAAAACTATCCTGATATTCCGATTGTGCTGGATGCTAAGCGCGGAGATATCGGTTCAACCGCTGAACAATATGCACGCGAGGCATTCGAACGTTACGATGCCGATGCAGTCACCTTAAATCCGTATATGGGGTTTGATTCTGTTGCCCCGTATTTGGAATGGAGGGATCGCGGTGCCATCATTCTGTGCCGCACATCGAATCCGGGTGGCTCGGATTTGCAATTTCTGACGATAGATGGCGTGCCTTTGTATCAGCGGGTCGCACACATGGTGTCAGAAAAATGGAATCAACACGGCCAGTGCGGCTTAGTGGTGGGTGCAACCTTCCCACACGAACTTGAGCAAGTTAGAAAAATCGTCGGTGATATGCCTTTGCTGGTGCCTGGTATTGGTGCGCAAGGTGGCGACATCGAGGCGACCGTTAAAGCAGGGCGAAGCTCGACAGGCGCTGGCATG
>CANGFL010000202.1 GCA_947453015.1 Oxalobacteraceae bacterium
AAGCATTTACGGTGAGCAAAAATTCCTTTACTCCCCCGCTTAATCGGCAGTCATTTCAGGTTCTTTAACGAAATGCCACCTGGAAAATCATCAAAACGGCTAAAAAATAATTAAAAGACAATTTATTTCCTATGAATCCCGCCCAAATTAGGCTTGCTGCTTATAAATCTTGCCGGAAAAGGTCCAAAAACCGGTGGCACATCAATTGCTTAGTAGTTCCACGAGGAAATTTGCATTTGATAGACCTAAATTTTAACTTATTGATTTTTAAAGACTTTTAAACAAAGCATAGCAATGAGCACCCTTTCCATGTCAACAATCCGACAGCGTCTGTCTGGCTTCGAATTCTCGGGCCTGGGCATTCCTTTCTTGGTATTGCTGATCATGGCCATGTTGGTAGTGCCCTTGCACCCCATGCTGCTGGATGTTTTCTTCACTTTTAATATTCTCGTCAGCGTGGTCGTAATCATGATCGCCATCGGTACAAAAAAACCGCTGGATTTTTCATCGTTCCCCTCTGTTCTTCTTTTTGCAACGATGTTGCGACTGGCGCTGAACGTGGCGTCGACCCGAGTCATTCTGGTGAATGGCCATGAAGGCGAACACGCAGCGGGCGCCGTGATTGCCGCTTTCGGAGAATTCGTTATTGCCGGCAATTATTTAGTCGGCCTCATTATTTTCGTGATCCTGATGATCATCAACTTCGTGGTCGTCACCAAAGGTGCCGGCCGAGTATCTGAAGTGAATGCCCGTTTTACCCTGGATGCGATGCCCGGTAAGCAGATGGCGATTGATGCCGATTTGAATGCGGGTTCGATAACTCAAGAACAAGCTAAAACACGACGCGACGAAATCGCGCAAGAAGCCGACTTCTTCGGCTCCATGGATGGTGCCTCTAAATTTGTGTCTGGCGATGCCTTGGCCGGATTACTGATCTTACTAATTAACGTTATCGGCGGTTTGGCGATTGGTGTTGGTCAGCACGGCCTGTCATTTGGTGAAGCCGGCAAGCTGTATGTACTGCTGACCATCGGTGATGGCTTGGTCGCACAGGTTCCTTCCTTATTCTTGTCACTGGCTACTGCGATCATCGTCACACGCGTGACGACGGCGGAAACCATGACCGAGCAGGCTATGACGCAACTGGCCAATCCAACCGCCCTGTTCATCGGCGCGACCATCATGACGATTTTGGGTGTGGTGCCTGGCATGCCGCATCTGGTGTTCTTAACACTGGCCTTAGCTGCAGCGGGTCTAGGTGTGATGCTACTCAATCAAGAAGATGTGCTTTCAAAAGAAGCTGAACAACAAGCAGCAGCTGACGACAAAACCGACGCCCCTAAAGAGCTAGACTGGGATGACGTTGATCAAGTGGATTTGATCGGCCTAGAAATTGGCTATGGACTTATACCTTTAGTAAACCCTGAGACTGGCGGGCAATTAATGCCTCGCGTCAAAGGTGTACGCAAAAAACTCTCCGCTGAACTGGGCTTCCTAGTTCAGACCGTACGTATTCGTGATGCCTTGAATCTCGACCCTGACGTGTATCACATTGTATTAAATGGTGTGGTGCGCGGTCGCGGTGAAATCAAGAGTGGTCGTGAACTAGCTATCAACCCAGGCAAAGTCTATGGTGAGCTGGAAGGCATACCCACCAAAGAACCGGCTTTCGGTTTGGAAGCCGTGTGGATTGACCCTGCCCAGCGCGACTACGCTCGTACGCTTGGTTACACCGTGGTGGATCCAGCTACAGCGATTGCTACCCATTTAAATAAAGTACTGCGCGATAGCGCATCCGAGCTGCTCTCGCACGATGAAACTCAGCAGCTGCTCGATAAATTAGCTGCTAAGTCGCCTAAATTAGTTGAGGATCTCGTCCCCGGCAAGATGGCCTTGGGCGTGATTACTCGAACGCTTCAGCATTTGCTGGCTGAAGGTGTTGCGATTCGTGACATGCGCACGATTGTTGAAACCCTGTCCGATGTCGCCGGCAAAACCCAAGACCCCGAACAACTCACCGCTTATGTCCGTCCTAAGCTCGGCCGCATGATCGTGCAAGAGCTGGTGGATATGAAAGATAGCTTGCCCGTGATGACGCTGGCACCCGATTTAGAGCAACTGCTGCACAACGTGCTGTCGAATGGCGCACCCGGACAATCGGTAGTGATTGAACCGGGCCTCGCAGAAAGTTTGTTTGCTGCCTTGCGTGAAGCCGGCCGCACGGTAGAAGACGATGGTAATCCCGCTGTACTCGTGGTGGCACCTTCGATCCGCCCTTGGCTGTCGAAGATGGTTCGCCACCGCATACCTGAAATGACGGTGCTCTCGTATACCGAGATCCCCGATGATCAAGCAGTCAAAGTTATTTATACGGTTGAAGCACAGACCAAGTCCTAATCAGACGAGTCGCAACAGGAAAAAACATGGAACTTAAACGCATCCTCGCAAAAGATCTCCGACGGGCCACCGAAAAGGCGGTAGCCCTGTACGGTCAGGACGTGCTCTTCGTGTCGAATTCACGCGCCAACGGAATGATCGAAGTGATCGTCGCTGTCGACGTGAATCCCGAACCGTGGGTAGAAGCCCGTGCTGGCGGCGATGGTGAACGCTTCGGCGAAGTGCTGCATCAGTCATTCAAAGCATTGGATAAAGGTGCGACTGCCTCCCCTGCCGACGAACGCTCGATCAAACAGGATGCCAATCAGCATGCCAATAACGATCGCAATCAAGAACAGAACAGCGATTCGTCCAACGCATCTCAGCATCGCGAATACATACGCGGACGTGAAATCGTTGACATGGTGCGTGATGAACTCTCTGCCATCCGTAAAGAATTCAAGCTAGCGCAACGCGTCGCTACCTGGCAATCAGAAAGCTCAGCGAATGCAGCGGTTCGACCACTGATCGCTGCTTTAGCTGAAGCCAGCATCCCTGTTTCATTGCGTACCCTTTTAGTCGATCACATCAACACGATGACGGATCTAGATGAAGCCAAAGAAGCTCTACGACTTCATCTCACTAAGAGCTTGGGTGAACATTGGGCCAAACTGCCACAACGTGGTGTGCACGCTATTGCAGGCCCAGCCGGCGCAGGTAAAACATTAATGGTGGCACGCTTAGCGCGCGCCGCCGCTGAACGTAAAGGTGCTGAATCGGTTGCTGTAATTAGCTATAGCGATCAACGCGCTGGTGCGTGGAGCCAAATACAAATGTTGTGTGCCCAATCCGGTGTTGATTGCCTGCGCGCTAACGATCCCGAAACATTGAAAACCCTACTCTCTGAACTTGGTCAGCGTCGTTTGGTATTAATCGACACACCCGGTGTGCAGACCGCAGAAAAACTTCAACAGATCATCGAGTGCTGCCCCGAATTGAGCCCTCATTTGATCGTGCCAGCCGATGCCTCGATGACGACTGTACGTCGCTATCTCGCCGACATGAAAATTAACTGGGCCAGCTTAATGGTTTCGCGCATGGATGAAGCAACTCAACCATGGGCATTGCTGCAAATGTTGTGCGAAAAGCCCGTCAAACTTTCAGCGGCATCGCACAGCCCACTCGCTACTGACGGTTCGCAAGTACTGACAGCCAATGAGCTGGTGGGACTGGCCATTCGCGGACTCGGATTAGAAACCACGCTGGTTGCCGACGAAGTATTAGATAAAGACGAAATGACCGTGGTCACTGCCACTCATGCTTTGGTCAACCGTATAGAGACTGCCGCTCATGCAAGCTAAAACCGTAAAACGCAACACCGAAGTGATTGGTATCGCCAGTGGTAAAGGTGGCGTGGGTAAAACGACGCTGTCAACTAATCTGGCCGTTGCTCTCACCATGATGAATAAAAAAGTCATGTTGCTCGATGGTGATCTGGGTCTGGCGAATGCGCAAATCGCACTCGGCTGTAAGACACAATACAACCTCTCGCATGTGATTGCCGGTGAAAAGACACTGAAAGAAATCATTGTCACCTCACGTCAAGGCGTATTACTTGTGCCTGGCGCATCTGGTGTGCATGAAATGGCGGCGATTAGCCCGGCAATTACGGCGGGCATCGTGCAAGCTTTTTCAGAACTTGATGACGATATTGATTACTTAATTTTAGATGCCGCTGCTGGTATCGCGCCTTCGGTATTGGCGTTTATGGAAGCCTGCCAACGCCGCTTTATCGTGGTTAAAGATGAACCTTCGTCGATTGCGGATGCCTACGGCATTATTAAAGTGATGACGCGCGAT